>JBOICE010000290.1:0-7997 GCA_050739815.1 Pseudomonas sp.
TCAGCCAGATCAAGGAAGCCGTGGCCGCCGCAGCCAGTGGCGAACGCGATGGCAAAATCCTGATCGTGCCGAAATAAGGTCCAAGCAGAGGGATAAGTGCTGATTGAGAAATCGCCGGCCCGCAGGGTCGGTCGGTGGGTTAAGGCCTGCGGCCTGACCCACCTCGCAAAATATTACTCAGCGGCCGGAGCGGCTGGCTTCTTGCGCTTAAGCGGCGCCATGCCATCGCGGCTGACCAGGGCCGGAGTATCGCTTTTCGGCCGATTGGCGGTTTTGCGCTTGGTCGCAGTCTTGGCCGGAGCTTTCTTCTCGGTTTTCTTGTCGGTCTTCTTCTTTTTCACACCAACGGCTTTGCCAGAGGCTTTGACCTTTTTCGGCCCCTGGTAAGTGCCTTTCAACTCCTTGACGGTGCGCCGCTCGAAGCTTTGCTTCAGGTAACGCTCGATGCTCGACATCAGATTCCAGTCGCCATGGCAAATCAGCGAGATCGCCAAGCCCTCGCCGCCGGCACGCCCGGTACGACCGATGCGGTGCACATACTCGTCGCCACTGCGCGGCATGTCGAAGTTGATCACCAGATCCAGGCCATCCACATCCAGACCACGGGCAGCCACATCGGTGGCCACCAGGATTTTCACGCCACCCTGCTTCAAGCGGTCGATGGCCAGCTTGCGGTCTTTCTGGTCTTTCTCACCGTGCAGCACGAAGACCTTGTGATCGGTCGCGACCAAACGGCCATACAAGCGGTCGGCTTGCACGCGGGTGTTGGTGAAGATAATCGCCTTCTGGTAGGTCTCATTAGCCAGTAGCCAGTGCAGCAGTTGCTCTTTGTGCTGGTTGTGGTCGGCGGTGATGATTTGCTGGCGAGTGCCTTCGTTCAATTGGCTGACGTTGTTGAGTTGCAGGTGCTGAGGTTCACGCAGCACCGAGGCAACCATATCCCGCAGCCCGGCACCACCGCTGGTAGCAGAGAACAGCAGGGTCTGGTGAACGCCTTGGCACTCACCCGCCAGACGCTGCACATCTTCGGCAAACCCCATATCGAGCATGCGGTCGGCTTCGTCGAGCACCAGCACTTCGACGTTCTTGAGATCGAGGTTGCCAGCGTTCAGTTGTTCGAGCAGACGCCCCGGTGTGCCGATCAGCACGTCCGGCACCTTACGCAGCATCGCGGCTTGCACCTTGAAGTCTTCGCCGCCGGTAATCAGCCCGGACTTGATAAACGTGAACTGCGAGAAGCGCTCGACTTCTTTGAGGGTCTGCTGTGCCAGCTCACGGGTCGGTAGCAGGATCACCGCACGAATCACCACCCGCGGCTTGGCGTCGCCCATCAGCCGGTTCAGCATCGGCAGCACAAAGGCTGCGGTCTTGCCGCTGCCGGTTTGCGCCGTCACCCGTAGATCACGCCCTTCCAGCGCCGGCGGAATAGCCGCCGCCTGCACTGGCGTCGGCTCGACAAATTTCAGCTCGGCCACGGCTTTAAGCAGGCGTTCATGCAGGGCGAATTGGGAAAACACGGGGGCTACCTCGGCGAAAATCAGTAAACAGTTGTATAGCGTAACGTTTGTCGCCACGGAAAACTCGCAGTCTGTGCATTTTGCGCGGATTCACCCGCCGCCAGCGGGCTAAGCTTGCCGCCATTTTCACGACAGGGAAGGTCCGTATGAATGCGCTTATCGAGCACCTTGGAGTGCATTTCGAACAGCTGCCGCCACTGCTGCAACGCGCTCACCAGGGCGCTATCCGCCTGACTGGGTCGGTCGCGGTAGTACGCGGCAGTGGTTTGGCGTGGCTGCTCGGCAAACTGCTGGGTATGCCGGAAGCAGGGACTGCGGTGCCGTTGGTCGTAAAAGGTCAGCACAGCGCCGAAGCAATGATCTGGCAGCGCGATTTCGCCGGCCGCAGGTTGATCAGCCACTTTCGCCGCAACGGCGACTACCTGCTCGAAAAAATGGGCCCGATCACCCTGTGGATGCGCCTGCGCGTTGAGCCGGGCCGGCTAGTGTGCCAGCTCGAGCAGGTCAGCCTGTTCGGTTTCACCCTGCCCCAAACCTTGGCACCCCAGCTCGTTGCCTTCGAGGCAGAAGAGAGTCAGCGCTAGCTGTTCAAGATCGAAGTGCGCTTACCGCTGCTCGGATTGTTGGTCGGCTACAGCGGCTACCTCGACTTGCACAGCGACGCAGAACTTGTTTCTTGCGCGCCACTCAAACAGGCATAACAAACACCAGGAAGTGGACATGGCTGCCTCTCTTATCTACTACGTCGCCGCCAGCCTCGACGGCTATATCGCGCGCCCGGACGGAAGCGTTGACTGGCTCAAACAGATCGAAGCCTGCGGTGACGATCATGACTATAGCGGCTTTTACGACAGCATCGACGGCCTCCTGATGGGCCGCGGCACCTACCAGGCGGTGCAAACCTTCGACGGCGGCTGGCCTTACCCTGGCAAGACTTGCACGGTACTGACCCGTGCCGATCTACCGCCTGCGGCACCTGAGGTGAACATCAGCCACAGCACACCGGCCGAGGCCATCGCCGAGCTGGCTGCCGCTGGCTGCAAGCGCATCTGGCTTGTCGGTGGCGGCTCACTGGCCGCCAGCTTCCTTACCGCGGGCTTGCTCGATGAATTAGTGGTCAGCGTGATTCCGCGCTTACTCGGCGCCGGCATCCCCTTGTTCTCCATCGGTCTTGAACGCAGCCTGAAGTTGCAGGAACAACGCAGTTTCAGCACCGGTGTCGTGCAACTGCATTACCACGTACAGCCGGAAGGCGAACACCCATGAGCGTGTTACAGATCGCCGCGGCCTGTCTGATAGACCCGCACGGCCGGCTGCTGCTGGTACGCAAACGTGGCACCCTGGCCTTTATGCTGCCAGGCGGTAAACGCGAGACCGGGGAGTCGGCCCTGGCGGCAGTGCAGCGGGAGTTATGGGAGGAGTTGCAGCTACAACTGAATGCTGCCGACCTGAGGCCACTGGGTCGCTTCCACGCGGCGGCGGCCAATGAGGCCGATACCTGGGTGGATGCGGAGGTCTTCATTGCCGAGTTGCCACATGCCGTGCAAGCCGCCGCCGAGTTGGAAGAGCTCGCCTGGCTGGAGCGCGACCGGCCCTACCCGGACAACCTAGCCCCGCTGCTGCGCGACCATGTGCTGCCAGCCTTACAACCCTTGGCGCGCCTGCTTTCGCAAGACGTACACACTGTCCCAGCCGGTCAGTAAGATTGCCAGCCAGATCGGCGCATAGGTCCAGATCTGCGCCGGGTTGAAGGTTTCGCCGAGAAACAACACCGCCACGGCAAACAGCAATACCGGCTCGACATAACTGAGAATGCCGAACACACCCAGCGGCAAGAGCCGGCTGGCGGCCATCATGGCGGCAAACGCCAAGGTACCGAGCAAACCCACCCCCGGAAGTAGCCACCAAAGTTGCGGACGCTGGCTGAACAGATCCGGCGGGCTATAGGTGACGATCAACCACACCGCCAGTGGTGCCAGCATCAGCATCTCCAGGATGAAACCGGACAAGGCGTCCAGGCGCATCCAGCGACGCAACATGAAATACGGCGGGTAGCCGAGCGCGGCGAGTAACGTCACCCACGAGAACGCCCGAGTCAGCCACAGCTCATGGGCCACCCCAAGCAGCGCGAACGCTACCGCAATACCTTGCAGTGGACTCAGGCGCTCGCCATAAAACAACCGGCCGGCCAGCACCATCGCCAGCGGCAAGAGGAAGTACCCGAGCGACACCTCAAGCATCCGCCCTTCCAGAGGCGCCCATAGGAACAAGCCCCACTGCAGACCGATCAACACCGCCGCCAATGGCAAGGCGGCCAACAGCAACGGTTCGTTACGTAAGCGCTGGAACACAGCTGCCAGCACGGCCCATTGACGCGCCACGGCCACTAGCAGCAACACAGCAGGAATCGACCAGAGCACGCGCTGAGCGAAC
This sequence comes from Pseudomonas sp., assembly GCA_050739815.1. GTDB lineage: Bacteria > Pseudomonadota > Gammaproteobacteria > Pseudomonadales > Pseudomonadaceae > Aquipseudomonas. The sequence continues at coordinate 3,951 of JBOICE010000290.1, forward strand.
ACCTGAATACCATCCATCGGCGCTAGTTCGTGCACATAACCCGGCATCAGGGCAAACAACACCGAAGCCGTTAACGACAGCGCCACACCGCGACCCGACAACCTCATGGCCGCCACTCCAGCAATAACCTAGAAAAACCCAATAGCAGCATGGCAAGCCTCGCAAAACAGCCGGCGACCTTAACCCGAATGTAACGGTTTAAATAGCCTCGGCAATGCGACGGGGTGTGAGCAAAGCGTGCTGGCAACGCTAGCACCAGCCTAATGACCAGCATAAAAAAGCCCGGCAAACCAAGGGAAATGGTCGGCCGGGCCGTACACCCAGGAGCAACGGGCGTGAAGAGGGCGAAGCGTTTGCAGCACTGCGGTTCGAGTCGTCAGCCACACCTTGATCCTGTAGCAGAACCGCTGGAGATCAAGCCACCTGAGCCAGTTGAGCCTTGGCCTGGTTCAAGCCCTTCTCCAGAAATTCACCGCCGAGGTTGAGGCCTTCGGCATGGATGAAGCTGACGTCATGAATCCCGATAAAGCCCAGTGCCTGACGCAGATAGGGTTCTTGGTGATCCATGCTGCTACCGGCGTAGATGCCACCTCGCGTGGTCAACACGTAGGCACGCTTGCCACTCAGCAGGCCCTGCGGACCGGTTTCGGTGTATTTAAAGGTCACCCCGGCACGCAGCACGTGATCCAGCCAGGCTTTCAGCGTGCTCGGAATGGTGAAGTTGTACATGGGGGCCGCCAGCACCAACACATCGGCCGCCAACAACTCATCGGTGAGCTTATTGGAGCGCGCCAGCGCAGCTTTTTCTGCGTCCGTCTGCTGGTCTGCCGGCGTCATCCAACCACCCAACAGGTTGATATCCAGATGCGGTACCTGCTCCACCGCCAGGTCGCGAACGGTCACCCGATCAGCCGGGTGAGCCGCGTGCCACTGCGCGATAAATTGTGCGGTGAGCTCACGCGAAACCGAGCCTTGTTGACGGGCACTGCTTTCAATTACGAGAACGTGGGACATGTGGCTAACTCCATCGAGGGGTTGTTGTGCGTCGATGAAGCGAGATTAAGACGGTAGATATTGATTAAAAAGCGTAAAAAACCGCTATAAACCATCTATAAAATTGATTTATAGCGCAGCGAACACTAGGCTGTGACCAACCTCTAGAGGCTGGCCAGCGCAGTGCAGGCTTTACTGAGGGTTACAGGTCAGCTTGATGCGTAACCGGATTACGGCGCGATTGAATTTAACGGCCATGTTGGCGCTCTCGCCCGGCTTCATCACCGCCTTGCGCACCCGTGGGGTCTCCGGTCCATTGGTGAACACCGCAGTACATTCGGTCTTGCTCTGACCGACGTTCTGCAGCAACACGGCGCCCATGTTGTCGCCGATATCCTGGGTACTAGAGGAAACCTCGGCCCCGTTAAGTTGCTTTTCCAGTTCGATCGGATAAGCGAAGGCGCCAAGCGGCAGCAACGTGATAGCAACACACAACAACTTTTTCATCGGGCGGTCTCCAACAGGGAGTACAGCTTAGGACAAGAGGAGGCGAGGATGAAAGCGCCCCGCGTTACCCTGGATCAATGGCGAACCCTGCAGGCTGTGGTCGACCACGGCGGCTTCGCCCAGGCGGCTGAAGCGCTTCACCGTTCACAATCTTCCGTGAGTTACACCGTGGCCCGCATGCAGGAGCAGCTCGGCGTGCCGTTGCTGCGCATCGATGGCCGCAAAGCCGTGCTGACCGAGGCCGGTGGCGTGCTGTTGCGCCGCTCGCGACAACTGGTAAAACAGGCCAGCCAACTGGAAGACCTGGCTCACCACATGGAGCAAGGCTGGGAAGCCGAGGTCCGCTTGGTAGTCGATGCCGCCTACCCGAATGCTCGCCTGGTCCGCGCGCTGACCGCCTTTATGCCGCAGAGCCGCGGCTGTCGTGTGCGCTTGCGCGAAGAGGTGCTCTCCGGCGTCGAGGAGGTGCTCAAGGACGGCATCGCCGACCTGGCCATCAGCGGTTTCAATATTTCCGGTTATCTCGGTGCGGAGATGAGCTCAGTCGAGTTTGTCGCTGTCGCTCATCCTGAGCATCCCCTCCACCGCCTGCAGCGTGAAATCAATTTTCAGGATCTGGAATCCCAACTGCAAGTGGTAATTCGCGACTCCGGCCGGCAGCAACCCCGAGATGTCGGCTGGCTCGGCGCAGAACAGCGCTGGACCGTCGGCAGCCTGGCTACCGCCGCGACCTTTGTCGGCAGCGGCCTGGGCTTCGCCTGGTTGCCGCGCCACCTGATCGAGCGTGAACTTCGGGAAGGCCTGCTCAAAGCGTTGCCGCTGGACCAGGGCGGCACGCGCAACCCGACCTTCTTTCTGTACTCGAACAAAGACAAACCCCTGGGCCCGGCCACGCAGATACTGGTCGAGTTAATCAAAAACTTCGATGCGGTGCCGCTGGATGCGGCCTTTGCAGCACCGCAAACACACAACACCTGACCGTCAGCGGGGCGATGAAGGCACCCTCTATTTAGGCGCCAGACCGTCCTCAGCCAAGGGCTGAAATGGGCCTAGTTATCGCTTTGAGCCCATTTATCTGGAGCGTACATGTCTTACTTCGATAACGATGGTTGCCAGCTGCATTACGAGGAGTACGGCCACGGTGCCCCCCTGATGTTGGTGCATGGCCTGGGCTCCAGCACCCAGGACTGGGAATACCAGATCCCGCAACTCAGCGCCCACTACCGGGTGATCGCCCTCGACGTGCGCGGCCACGGCCGTTCGGCCAAACCGCGCGAAACCTATAGCATTGCCGGCTTCGCCGAAGACGTCGCTGCCCTGATCGAACACCTCAAGCTTGGCTCGGTGCACCTGGTTGGCATTTCCATGGGCGGGATGATCGGCTTTCAGTTGGGCGTCGAAAACCCGCACTTGCTGAAAAGCCTGACCATCGTCAACAGTGGCCCAGAAGTGAAGGCCAAGAATCCGCGCGACCTATTGATGATCGCCCAACGCTGGACGCTGTCCCGCCTGCTGAGTTTGGAGAGCATCGGCAAAAACCTGGGCAAATTGCTCTTCCCCAAACCTGAACAAGTCGAACTGCGCCTGAAGATCGAACGGCGCTGGCCACAGAACGACAAGCGTGCCTATCTCGCCAGTCTCGATGCCATTATCGGCTGGGGCGTACGGGAACGCCTGGCGCGCATCACTTGTCCTACTCTGGTGGTCAGCGCCGATCACGACTACACCCCGGTAGCGCTGAAACAGGCGTATGTGCATGAGCTACCGAACGCACGCCTGGTAGTAATCGACGACTCGCGCCACGCTACGCCAATGGATCAACCCGAACGGTTTAACACCACCCTGCTCAACTTCCTCGCTGAAGTCGAACAACACAATCCGCCCCTCTAGGAAGGCCTGCTAAAAATGCTGAAGAAACTTGTCCTCATCGCCTGCTCCCTGTTGTTCGCCAGCAGCCTGCTGGCCGCAGAAAAACCCAGCGCAAAACCCCATGTCCTGCTGACCACCAGCCTGGGTGAAATCGAGATCGAACTGGAGAGCGACAAGGCGCCAATCAGCGTGCAGAACTTCCTCGCTTACGTGGACAGTGGCTTCTATGAAAACACCGTGTTTCATCGAGTAATCCCCGGCTTCATGGTGCAAGGCGGCGGCTTCGATGCGGACATGCAGCAGCGCAATACCCAGGCCCCGATCAAGAACGAAGCCAACAACGGCCTGCACAACGTGCGCGGCACCCTGGCCATGGCCCGTACCCAAGTCGTCGACTCGGCCACCAGCCAGTTCTTTATCAACCAAAAGGACAACGCCTTCCTCGACAATGGCTCGCGTGACTTCGGTTACGCAGTATTCGCCAAGGTCGTGCGCGGCATGGAGGTGGTCGATCAGATCGCCCAAGTGCCAACGGGCAACATCGCCGGCTTCCAGAACGTTCCCCGCACTCCGGTGCTGATTCTGTCCGCCAAACGCCTGTAACAGCGCGGCACAGGGATGTGCCGCTCGCCAGCTGAATGGATCAGGAGAGCCCGCTCAGCGGGTATTAGCCCATGC
>JBOICE010000291.1:0-8961 GCA_050739815.1 Pseudomonas sp.
TCGAGCATGACATCACCGACCACCAGAACAGGGGCTTGGTCGAAACGGGGCATGGACAACTTCATGTGAACTCCGGGGCCTCAAGTGGCGGGCGCGTAGTTTATCAGGCGATACCTACAGGTGCGGCTTCATCCAGCCCCATCGCATGCAAGCGCGCGTAGAAACCGTTCTGCGCCAGCAGGTCGGTATGGGTGCCACGCTCGACGATCTGCCCCTGATCCATGACAAGAATCAGGTCGGCCTTCTCGATGGTCGACAAGCGGTGCGCGATAACCAGCGTGGTACGCCCCGTCATCACTCGATCCAAGGCCGCCTGGATATGCCGCTCGGATTCCGTGTCCAAGGCTGAAGTCGCCTCATCCAGCACCAGGATCGGCGCATCTTTCAATAATGCCCGCGCAATCGCCAGACGTTGGCGCTGCCCACCGGACAGCAGCACGCCATTCTCGCCGACCTCGGTATCCAGGCCATGCGGCAGCTTGTCGATGAATTCTTTGGCATAAGCGGCCTCCGCGGCCTGCTCGATCGCCTCGCGCGGAGCGCCGGCCAGATCACCGTAAGCGATGTTGTTGGCCACGCTGTCGTTGAACAGGGTGACTTGCTGAGTGACCAGCGCGATATGCCGCCGCAGGTTGCGCAGCTTGTAGTCTTCAACGTCGATGCCATCGAGCAGGATTTGCCCTTGCTCATGGTGATAGAAGCGCGGAATCAAGCTGGCCAAGGTCGATTTACCGCTGCCGGAGCGACCGACCAGCGCGATCATCTGCCCGGGCTCGGCGCTGAAACTGATGTCATGGAGCACCGGCTTCTCACTGCCCGGGTACTGGAAGCTCAGGTGTCGAACCTCCAGGCGCCCACTGACCCGCTCACGCTCGATGCTGCCTTGATCGACCTCGGGGGCCTCGTCGAGCTGTTCGAAGATGCTTTCGGCGCCGGCCACGCCTTTCTGGATAGTCGAACTGACTTCCGAAAGCTGACGGATCGGCTTGGGCAACAGGCCGGCAGCCGTGATGTAGGCCACCAGATCGCCCGCCGTGGCATCGCCGCGCAAGAACAGCACCAGGAACAGCAAGACCGCCATGGCACTGTAAATCACCAACTGCAGCATGGGCGTATAGACCGCGCCGGTCTTGGTCATGCGCAATTGCTTTTCGGTATTGTCTTCGCTGGCTACGGCAAAACGCTTGGACTCGTAGGGCTCGCCACCGAAACTGCGCACCACCCGATAGCCCTGAATGGTTTCCGAGGCAACATGGGTGACATCGCCCATGGCCACCTGGATCTTCTTGCTTTGCTTGCGAAACTTCTTGCTGGCGCTACCCACCATCAGGGCAATCACCGGCAGAATCGCCAGCATCACCAGGGTCAGCTTCCAGTTCATCCACAGCAGGTAGGCGAACAGGAACACCACCGTCAGCCCCTCGCGAATCACCACCTTGATCGCATCGGTCGCCGCACCGGTCACCATGGTGACGTTGAAGGTGATGCGGGAAATCAGGTGCCCGGAATTGTGATTGTCGAAATAGCGGTTGGGCAGCACCAGCAGGCTGTCAAACAGCGCGATGCGCAGGTCGTGCACCAGGCCGAGCGAGACCTTGGCCAGGAAGTAGTTGCCCAGATAGGAGCCGATGCCCTGCCAGATCGCGATCAACACGATGAGCAGCGGCACCATCTGCAACATCGGCACTTCGCGCAGCGCTGGCACATTCGGGAACAGCACGGCACTGGGATTGGACAGGCCATCGACGAAGTACTTGAGGATGCCCGCCAGCATCGGCTGGGTCGAGGCAAAGATGACGTAGCCAAGGATGCTGATCAGAAACATGCCGGCATAAGGCCTGACATAACCTAGCAAGCGGAGGTAGATCTTCAGGCTTGAGGTCTGGGAAGCACTGGGGTGCTGGTCGGTCATGCGTTCACGCTTCGACTTGGCCAAAAAGGTCCGAGAGTTTAGCACAGCGGCGGCTGCCTCTTCCCGGCGGATGCTTTAAGATGCCGGGCCTTACGGACTGATCTCGGCTGTTCAAGTGCAGACATCCCCCCCGGCGATGAGCTCCGCTCAATCGTTTGTGAATAACGTCATAGCTCGTCGCTGTCTGGTGCTGGGTTACCTTGTGCTCCTGACGGGCCTGTTCTGGGTCACCGATGGCAGCCTATATACAAAGCTCTACTACGCCCTGATGGCCGCACCTGCGCTGATCGCCCTGATCATGGCGCCGCGCAATCTGCTCATGATCCTGCGTGAACCCATGGTCCTGGCACTTCTGGCCTTCTGCGCATGGGTACTGCTGAGCCTCACCTGGACTCAAACCAATCACGACCTGGGCGGGCTAGCAAAACGCCCTTTATACGTTTTCATGCTGTTCGCCTCCTGCGCATTGATCGCCAGCCAGGACGAGCAACTGCTGCTTAAGGCATTGCGCATCGGCGCCGCATTAGGGGCCCTGGCCGCCTTGGTCAATCTAGGCCTCCACCTCGTCGCCCCCCCGGAAAATGGTCGCATGATCGGTACCGGCGGGCTGCGCAACCCCTTGCTCACCTCCCATGTATTCGGCTTTTTCTGTACCTACTGGATCGCCGCCTGGCTGACCCGCAGCGAACGCCATGAATGGCTCCCGGTAGTGCTCTCGCTCCCCCTCCTGGCGGCTCTGCTGGCTACTGGCTCGCGAACCCCACTGCTGGCGCTGATCATGACCAGCATCTGGATGCTGGTCATGACGGGACGACGCGCCCTTTACTTGATCGCGGCCTTGGCGCTTGCCGCCGGAATCAGCGTCCTCCTGATGCCCGAAGCCTTACTGGAGCGCGGCGTTTCCTTCCGCCCCCAACTCTGGAGCGATGCCATTCGCCAGGCTGCGGAACAGCTTTGGTTAGGGCACGGGTACGACAGCGCATATGCGTTCAAGGTGGCGGGGCTTGACCAGGTGCTAAGCGATCCGCACAACGTCGAGCTGGCCGTGCTCCTCGAACTCGGCCTGGTCGGCCTGGGCTTGTGGCTGTTGATCTATGGCCTGACCTTCCTGCGCTGCCTACAGTCGAGACTCGACCGCCAGTTCCAGCTGGCCTCTGCCTTGGTGGTATATGGCTTGTCCGCAGGATTGACCGAAGGCAGCAGCTTCCTCTCCAGACCCAATGAAAATTGGTTCATCGTCTGGATACCACTTTCCCTGGTAGCGGCCCTCTCCATCAGCCAACGACTGCGGAGCGAGCAATGAGAACCCTGAGCGAAGCAGAACTCGAAACACTTCTGGAGGGCGCCCAGACCATTGAGGAGGATGGCCTGGGGTTGAAGGTAGCTCGCCTGCGGGGCGGCGACTTTCTCAAGCTATATCGGCGCAAGCGCCTGCTGTCGTCCGCCCTCTGGTCACCGCCCGCACGCCGTTTCGCCAGAAACGCGGAGCATTTACATCGGCTCGGTATTGCAGCCCCGACCATTGAGGAGCTTCTGCTGATCCCCGGCCGTCAGCTGAACGGCGTGCGCTATCGGCCACTGCCGGGGGAGACCTTGCGCAATCATTGGCGGGGACTGTCGGATGATGCGCGGGAAACCGAGGTTCAGCGCTTTGGTGCCTTCCTTGGGCAGCTACACCAGCTAGGCGTGTACTTCCGGTCTCTGCACCTGGGGAACGTACTGCGGCTACCTGAGGGAGACTTCGGCTTGATCGATCTGTCAGACATGAAAATCGAGAATCGCCCGCTGGCTGCCTGGAAGCGGCGCCGGAACTTCCACCACATCCTCCGCTACGAGGAAGACATTGCCTGGCTTACCGGACAGCACCGTCAGGCCTGGGTGCGCGGCTATGCCCAGAGCTGCGGCCAAACCGCTGCCATCCAGTTCGCCCGCAATCTGCAGCGCATCCACCCGCTCACAGCTGCCACCCGCTGAGTACGCCTAACCGAACAGCCGCCGCCCCAAGGCCCGCAGCGTCTTGCCGTTCCAGTAGCGCAGCGGTAGCTGCCCGAGTAATTCGCGCATCAGCGCCTTATCATCACGAGCGCACTTGAGCAGCATCGAGTTGATGAAGCGCGCGCAAACCTGGGGATAAGCCGGATGATCATCGAAGCGCGCATAGGTGCTGAGCACGGTTTCGATCATGAAGCGCCGATTTTTATAGGTGTTGGTGCCATGTACACGGTATTGCGCCAATACCTCGGGCAACACATCGATGAAGTAACCGGCGCGGGTGATCTTCAGCTCGACCAGCAAGTCCTCCAGGCGGATGCTCGGATCGAACCCGCCGACCTCTTCCAGCGCTTCGCGCCTGAACAGCAAGGTCGGCGCGGGTGCACCGGCCTTATCGGAATTGAACACATCCTCGAAGTTCAAACGACGAAACGGCCGCTCCCGGTCACGCTTGAGCAGTGCATTCCCATCGCCATCGATGCGCGCGATGTTGCCCGCACAGATACCGACCTCAGGCTTGCCCTGCATATGGGCCACTTGGGTAGCGATCCGCTCGGGCAACATGATGTCGTCGGAACCGAAGGGCGCTAACAAGTCCCCGCGAGCGCGCGCGACGCAGTCATTCAGAGTACGCGCAAGCCCTTGATTGGCCTGGGCCCGGAAGTCAAAACCATGCACTTCCTGCAGGGCGCGGATGCGCTCGACACTGTCGTCACTCGAGCCATCGTCAACCACCAGCAGCTCTAGATTGGGATAAGTCTGAGCCAGGACACTGTTGATGCTCGCCTCGATATAGGCGGCATGGTTATACGAGGAAATAATCACACTGACCAAGGGACGATCGTTCGTTTCAGACATCAGTGGAAACCTCGTCAGCCAGCATTTCGAGCAGCAACTCACGGTATTGTCGGCGGAAGTCCTGAATGGCGTGGGCACTACAGAGATAGGCGTAGCAACGTTCGCCTTCTGCGGCACGGTCTTCGCGGCTCATGGCGAGAACCTCGCGCAACCGCTCGGCCAATGCCATGAACTGCCCGACGGGGAATACCCGCCCGCCACAATCCTCGAGAATGGGTTTCAGGCTGTCGATATCCGAACCGATCACCGGCAGATGACCACTCATACCTTCCAGCAGCGCCAAGGGCAGGCCTTCGCTCAGCGAGGGCATGACGAAGGCATCGAATGCCCGCACGTATTGCAGGGCGTCATCCCTTGCCCCCAGCAGCAGCGCCCGCCCCTGCATTCCATGCCGCTCGATCGCGGCTTCCAGCTCGGCACGCGAGCGGCCTTCGCCGATGATCGCCAACACCGCCCCTGGGTGCTCGTCCTTGACCTGGGCAAAGGCCTCCAACAGGTGGATATGGCCCTTGACCGGCACCAGCCGGCCGATGGTGCCGAAAACGAAGGCATCCGCCGGCAGGTCAAGCAGCTCTCGGGCCTGTTGGCGCGGATGCTGGAGCCTCTCGGCGCGAGCGATATCGATGGCGTTGTTGATCTGCCGGGTATTCGCCGCGGTGAAGCCGGCGCCACAGTTGAGCAAGTCGTCGCGCACCGCCCGCGACACGCCAACCAGCCGCCAGGCTGAGCTGAGCAGATGCCGCATCTCCCAGCGCCGATAAGCCCGGTCGTACTCACCCAGCCCGTGCAACACGCCGATACAGGCCGGGATGCGCAGCCAGCGACTGAGCAGCATCAGCATGTTGATCGGCTTGAAGCGGTGCGCGATCACCGCGTCATAATCCTCGGCCCGGCAATGCTTGTAGAGCGTCCAGAGCACGCGCAGTCGTAAACCCTTGGTGTCACCCTGGCTGAAACCGAAATAGACCGAGCGCGATGCGCAGCTCTCCGGCTCGCCCGCCCCGGGACGGCCACGCAGGAAGGCGGTGGTGACCTCAAAACGATCCGTCGGCAAGGCCTGGATGACCTGTTCGGCCAGATCCGAAGCGTTGACGTTGTAACGATTCTGCAACTGCAGAACCTTGTGACGACGCCCCTGACTCACTGCTCTCGCCCCTTACGCTGGAACAGCGCCCGCAATGCCTTGCGCGTATAAGACCAGCGCATGAGTACACGCAGATCCGCGCGCAGGGCCTGACGGTAGAATTTCAGTGCCGTGTCGCACTCGCCGGCACTGTAGAAGGTGCGGAACAGCGACAGGCAGCGTTGCGCGAGGAACGCCTGTTTCAGATCCTGCAACTGAGCCGGCATGCGCTCGACCGAGAACACTTCATCGACCAGCTCCAGGCCGGCCGCGCGAGCATGCGTCAGGTTATGCCGCAGGCTGGTGTCGTGCTTGTGGATCAGCGCCAGCGGCTGATTCAGCAGGGTACAGGGGAAACGTGCCAGCACCTGGGCGAACACCGGGATATCTTCGGTATTGCGGAAACGCTCGGGATAGTTGCCGGGAGCGAAGACTTCGCGATGCATGGCGCAGGCGCCATTGGAGATGGATACGCTCTTGTCGATCAGGTAACCGGCCACCCTCTTCCGCGGATCAGTTGGCAAGGGCTTCACCTCATGCAGGCTGCGCTTGCCGCTGGCGAACACCGACCAGTGGCCCCCGATCACCATGCGGCTCTGCGGGTTTTCGGTGATGTGCCGGACCAGCGCGGCCAGGGCATCCGGCGCCATCTCGTCATCGGCGTCGAGAAAGATCAGGAACTGCCCGGCCGCGTCCTCGATGCCGCGATTGCGTACCGAAGCCAGACCTCCATTGGGTTTGCGAATGGCACGAAAGCGTCCGGCATGCTCGATCTGCAAGCTCTCGATGACCTGGGGCGTGGCATCGGTTGAGCCGTCGTCTATCACCAGCAGCTCGGCCGTAGCCTCATCCAACTGCGCCAGCACCGACTCCACCGCGCGCGGCAGCGTCTTGGCATAGTTGTAGGCCGGGATGACGACGCTGATCAGAGGCTTAGCCGGCATGTTCATACCTGTTCGCACCATCCTTGACGACGAGGATGTCTTCCATGATCAGATACTGCAGATCCGAGCCAAAGAACATGTTCAGCGCGTCGGTTGGCGAGCAGATCATCGGCTCACCACGGCGGTTCAGCGAGGTGTTCAGCGATACGCCATTGCCGGTCAGGCCTTCTAGCGCCTTCATCATGTCGTAGTAGCGCGGGTTGTACTCGCGCTTGAGCACCTGCGCCCGCGAGGTGCCGTCCTCGTGCACCACTTCCGGCACGCGGGTTTTCCACTCTTCGGCCACTTCAAAGGTGAAGGTCATGAACGGCGCCGGATGGTCGACCTTGATCATCTGTGGGCCGACGGTATCCAGCATCGACGGGCAGAAGGGCCGCCAGCGCTCGCGGAACTTGATCTGCTCGTTGATCCGGTTGGCCACCCCGGCAATGCTCGGGCAACCGATGATCGAGCGACCGCCCAAGGCTCGCGGGCCGAACTCCATGCGCCCCTGGAACCACGCCACCGGGTTGCCGGCGACCATGATCTCGGCGATGCGCTGCGGCATGTTGTCGATCTGCTGCCACTTGGGCGCATTCGGGTGCTTGGCGCAGGCGGCGATGACCTCTTCGTTGGAATAGGACGGGCCGAGATAGACATGCTCCATCTTCTCTACCGGCACGCCGCGCTTGTGCGAGATATAGGCCGCGGCGCCCACTGCGGTACCCGCGTCGCCGGAAGCCGGCTGGACGAACAGCTCTTTGACTTCCGGGCGGGCGATGATTCTCTGGTTCAGTTTGACGTTCAGCGCGCAGCCGCCGGCGAAGGCAATCTTGCCGGTTTCCTTGAGGATGTCACCGAGGTAGTAATCCATCATCTGCAGCGCCAGCTTCTCGAACAACGCTTGCATGCTGGCGGCGTAATGGATGTACGGGTCGTCGGCAATATCGCCTTCACGCTTGGGCCCCAGCCACTCGATCAGCTTGGGCGAGAAGTAGAAGCCCTTGCCATTCTCTTTGTAGCGGCGCAGACCAATGACGTTGGCGTACTCGGTGTTGATGATCAGCTCGCCATTCTCGAACTTGGCCAGGCGCGAGAAATCATATTGGCTGGCGTCGCCGTAAGGCGCCATGCCCATCACCTTGAACTCGCCGTCGAGCATTTCGAAACCGAGGAACTCGGTGATCGCGCCGTACAGGCCGCCAAGCGAATCCGGGTCGAAGAACTCCTTGATCTTGTGGATCTTGCCGTTCTCGCCGTAGCCGAAGAAGGTGGTGGCGTACTCACCCTTGCCGTCGATGCCCATGATCGCGGTTTTCTCGGTGAAACCGGAGCAGTGGTAGGCGCTGGAAGCGTGGGCCAAGTGGTGCTCGACCGGCTCGATCTTGATTTTCTTCGGGTCGAAACCCAGCTGTTCGAGGCACCAGACGATCTTGTTGCGGTAGCGCTTGTAGCGCCGATTGCCCATCAGGATCGCGTCGAGCGAACGGTCCGGGGCATACCAGTAGCGCTTGGCGTAGTGCCAGCGGGCCTTGCCGAACAGACTGATCGGTGCGAACGGAATCGCCACCACATCGACGTCGGCCGGCTTGATTCCAGCCTGCTCCAGGCAGAATTTGGCCGACTCGTAGGGCATGCGGTTCTTCGCGTGCTTGTCGCGCACGAAGCGCTCTTCTTCGGCAGCCGCGATCAACTTGCCGTCGATATACAGGGCGGCGGAAGGATCATGGCTGAGAGCGCCGGAAAGGCCGAGAATCGTCAGTGCCACTGGGTTAAGCCCCTTTCAAAGCAGCTGTTTACTTGCAGCACAACGCTTGCAGCAACAGCGGTCGTTTATATGCGCAGCCCGGAGCGGGCTCTTGCTTCCAGCTTCAAGCATCGGGCTTCAAGCTGGCCTTCGGTAAACGTCGATCGAGCAGCTTGAAGAGCCTTGAATCCGCCGGCCAGTTGCGCAAAAAGCGCGCACGGTCGCGGCCATAGGCCGATGCAAAACTGCCATCGCTGCGGTGTTGCTGCATGGCATCCAGATCGATCAAGGTCCAGCGACCGTCCTGCCACAGCAGATTGGTCCCCTTGAGATCGCCATGACTGATGCGCTCACGCAACAAGGCCGCGAACAACTCATCCAGCGCCTTGAGTTCGGCCTCTGCTGG
>JBOICE010000292.1:0-6961 GCA_050739815.1 Pseudomonas sp.
GACCGTTGTCACCACGTCGAATTTACCTCCCCTCGTTAGACCGATAGATCGAACACCTTCGCTAGATGCCGCTCATAACGGGCAATGTCGGATTCGATGGCGGGCGCTTTCATGACATCGACACTGAGGAAGGTCGGCAACCCGTTCATGCCGAGGAATTCGTTGGCCTTATGGAATGGGAAGTAGACAGCGTCTACCCCTTTGCCGACAAAGAAGTCTGAAGGGTCGTCGAAGGCTTGCTGCGGGGCATTCCAGGTCGCCGAAATCATGTATTTCTTGCCCTGCAACAGTCCGCCGCTGCCATATTTTTGCGATGCATCCGAGCGGGTACGACCGTCATTGGCGTAGAGGCTGCCATGGCCTTCGGTGAAGACTTCGTCAATGTACTTCTTGACGATCCAGGGGGCGCCCATCCACCAACCCGGCATTTGATAAATGATCACATCGGCCCATTGGTATTTGGCCACCTCTTCGGCTATGTCGTAGCCCTCATCGATCTGAGTGACCTGCAGGTCGAATCCGGCGCGATCGAAAAAGCTCGCCGCTGCGTCATGCAACGTCGAGTTGTAACGACCATCGGAGTGAGCGAATTTTTTGCCGCCGTTGAGCAACAGTACTTTCTTCATGGTTAGTGCCTCAGCAAGGTTCAATGGCGGGCAGGTTACTGAGTGGAAGCCCGCTGAAACACCGGGCCTGGCGCAAATAATATTTGCTCCAGATGCATGAGTCGGTCGTCGACTGTTGCTGTAGATTGGCTGAAACCTCAAAGCAATCAGTAACGGATCGAGAGAGATGAGCGACTTGTACGGATTTATCTTGCACGCCCATACCAGGCCGGAAAAAGCCGATGAGTTCGAGGCGCTATTCAGCGCTTACAGTTGATCAATGCGATTGCCACACTTTTTCACCGGTACTCAGTAGCTGATTCTTGGCGCCAAGAGTCGCGCCTTATTTAAAGCGGCACGCTGATCGGCGCCAACTTGCGGGTTAGGGCGTCGTGGAGGGTTCCGGCAGGTTGAGCATGCCGGCATCGGTAAAACGCCTGGTTCCCCAGAAACCACCAGCCAGTTTGCCTCGCAGCACATAGGGCAGGTTTTTGCGTGGCGCGGTGCCGGCCATGCCCCAGGCTTGGCGTACCACGGAGAAGGCTGAAATTGTGACCGGCACTCTGAGCAGCGTTTCTCCAAAGCGCGGTACCTGGCCGCTCTGATCGCTCACGCCGCTGGCCAGGGGCAGGTCGTTTACCTCCAGCTCCAAGGCCAGGCCGTTGTAGTCGACGGCGGTGTCATTGGGGTTTTGCACCCGCAGCTTCACAGCAAAACGCATTTCCAGCTCTTGGCTCGGCAACGGCTCCAGTCCCACCAGGTCAATGCGTAGCGGGTCGCGTTGGCTGAGGGTGTTGCAGGCGGCGAGGCTCAGTGCCAGCACGCTGCAGGCAGCAAGGCGCAGAAGGTTGATGAAGCGCTGGCTGAAGTTCTGGCGCATGGCATGGCTTCCGATTCGGGGTGGTTGCACAGAGTAAAGACCGGCCCGGCCGGGGGGCTCGACTCGCGGCTGTAGAGGGGCTTGCCGGATTGACCCGTGACCTCTTCAGTCATATTCCGCGGCCTCATGCTCGCCTAGCAGTCTGCGCTGCCTCGGCGTACAGGCCGCAATGACTTGCGGATTGAACTGCCATGCCAGGTAGGGCGAAAACTTTTGCGCGATCATGCGCCGGCCATAGTGCACCTGGAGCAGATAGCGCGTCTGGTCCGCCGTGCGGTTGCGGCTGCCGGCATGCCAAAGCTCGCTGCGAAACAGCAGCACGTCGCCGGCACCGCACAGCACTGGCTCCGCGGCACAGCCTTGCCATTGGGTTTCTCCCGGCTCGGGCCTGCGCCCGGCGCGATGGCTGCCGGGTATGACGAGGGTAGGGCAGAGGTCATTGGTGATGTCATCGAGATAGAAGTGGGCCGTGCAGATCTGCATGGGCAACACGAAAGCGGAGGCGGCCAGCAAGGCCTGCGGCAACTCCATCACCAGATAGTCCAGATGCAGCTCTGCGCCGATAAAGCCGGGGTGGCTGCGCCAGGCCGTTTGGCCGATCACGTGACAGTCCGCCCCTAGGGCCGCCTCGGCCAATTCGATTACGCCCGGCGAGTCGAGGTAGGGCAGCCACAGGGGATCGCGGTTGAACACGCATTTGTAGTGGTCGACCAGGCCGGTGAAGTCCCAGTGCTCAGGCTTGAGTTGGTCGATGGCCGCGCGCAGTTTGGCGATCTGTTGTGACTCAAGCACACCGGGGATCAGCACGAAACCTTGGTCATGCAGGGCTTGCAGGCGGATGGCGGTAAGCCTTGGGTCGATAGCGGCGGTGCTCATGGTGTGCTCCCTTCGATCCCCCTTTGACATGCTTGCATGATCGCTGTGGTTTGAAAATTGCCTCTGCGAGTCATGGGGGGCTGGGCAGGCTGCGTCCGCGCACGCCGAATCGATGCTGGAGCTGCCACTTCGATGTTTCGCAGTTTGCGTCGCGCCGCAGTGAAACGAGGTGACGAGTTGCTCATCTGATTCGCTATGGAGGGATATAGCGATCAATTATAAAATTTATAAACATGAACAATATCAATGGTTTATTTTCTATTAATTCAAATTTTTGAGAATTGACGGGATCTTGACCATCTTATCCAGCGCAGCTAATACATTAATCACGCTCAAGCACTAAGTAAGTTCGAGGCGCTTGAGTTGGGTGCGCAGCCGGGCGTGCGGGCTAGGGCAATGGCGCGGAGTCTGTCTGGGGCACTCATCGGGTGTCAGTGGGCGCTTTGATCACGCTTGTTTGTGTGAGCAGATGGCTTGGTAACTTCAGCGCCGTCCGTGGCATTCCGCGGGTTATGCCGCGACATTGGCTCTTTGGCGTCGTGCAGTGTGAGGGAGACTGTGAGATGGACAGAGTGGGCGCCGTGGCAGAAAAGAAGCAGTCAATGCCGGTGCGCGTCGCCGGCATTCGAGCGGGGAGCCCCTTCTTTGGTTTTATAGTCTGCCTGCTTGCGGTAACGCTGGTTGCAGCCGACGAACCTCTGGGCAGCGACAATCAGGGTAATGACAAGTGGTTGGAGCCGGCACGTTCCAAGCTCATGCAGGTGATTGGCGGGATGCCCTTTTTTCCGCATCGGGCCAATACCACGGGCAATCTGGTTTTGAATGTGAAGGACTTCGACGATGCCCAGGTCTGTGGCGCTTGCCACACGGAGATCTACAGGCAATGGCGCTCGTCGATGATGTCCCAGGCCTGGGATGAACCCATCTACCGGGCTTTGCTTAAGCGTGCGAGCGAGGCCACCGGTGGACGGGTCGATAACTTCTGCACCGGCTGCCATACCCCGATCGGGCTCACGACCGGGCAGATCACCTCGGAGCTCAACCGCTCCACGATTGAAGACAGCACCAAGAACCATCCGCTGCCTGGGGTCGACTGCGAGACTTGCCACAATATCAGCGCCCGCACTGGCCTCGATAACGGCGCCTATGTCTTGAGCCCGCGAGCGAACGGTAAACCGACCAAGTTCGGCCCGCGTAAAGATGCCGTTTCGCCCTATCACGACACCGTGTATTCCGCCTTGCACACGCGCTCGGACTTTTGCGCGACCTGCCACAACGTCACGCATCCGTTCAGCAGTGTGGCGGTCGAGCGTACCTATGACGAATGGCTGGAGAGTCCCTACAGCCTCAACGGTGAAACCTGCCAGGGTTGCCATATGCCGGGTTTTGCCGGTAAGGCCGCGATCATGGGGCCAGACCGTGAGCAGGTCGCCTCGCATTGGTTCAGCGGCGCCAATGCTACGGTGCTCAAGTACCTCGGTCAGCACGAGAGCGCGCAACGCGCGCGCGATATGCTTGCCCGTGCCGGCGAAATTCATTTTCAGCCACTACCGGCAGCCATCACGCCCGGGCAATACACCTCGATAGCGGTCAAGGTGGCGAATGTCGGTGCCGGGCACAAACTGCCGACCGGCTTTCCGGAGGGACGGGAGATTTGGATCGATTTCCGGGTGAGGGATGCCAGTGGTCGCGAGCTCTATCGGCTGGGCTCGATCAAGGACGGTGAGACCGAGAACGGCACGCAAAACTTCAAAGTGCACCTGGGCGACAAGGACGGCCATGAGCTGGACGTCGAGGTCTGGAATGCCACCCAGATTCTCTCGGATAACCGCATTCTGCCTAAGGGCTACGATATTCGGGAGTTCTCCTTCCTGGTGCCGACCGACGTAGTCGGGCCGCTCACGCTGACCGCGGAACTGAACTACTGGCCGTTTTCGCAGAAGCTGGCCGACTACCTGCTCGGCAAGGACAAGTTGCAGGTGGAAATCACCCAGATGGCCAAAGTCACGCAGAGCGTACCCCTGTCGACAAACCTGCCATCCGCCGGGCCAGAAACCGTGCACTTCTAGACATGCATAGTCGGCGTCTGGGTCATGCCCCGGCCGCCCTCGCGCCGGCCCCGCTTAGTACTCCGGCCACGTCGCGCATGCTTCGCCTCTTCGTGCCTTTTGCTGAAGGGCGGCGCGTTCGCTGAGGCTTCGCTGGGCGGCACATACCCTGCGCTGAAACCTCGGGAAGCACTGCAGAGCTATGCGTGCTCGGCGCCGCCAGTGCGTTGCTTATGGATCAGTCTCGGGTGTAAAAAATAATAAACTGACAAAGTGTCGCATTTTATAAAAATATATTTAATTACAATGCGTTATGTTATTTTTGAGTCGCTTCAATGAGGTGGATTGGCGAATTTTAGCAGGCCTCTCGGCTGTAATCGTTTGACATATTTTACGAGGTTGGCAGACTGCGCGGCCGTGGAGCTGGGCATATTGGCCGCTGCTGAGGCTGTAACAGCCATTCGGTGATGTGCCTCGCCTGACCCTACCAGGTTAAAAACAAAAACATTTGCCAGTCGCGGCAACGTCTGCTTGAGCTTCCCTTGGGTGAGCGTGCAGTCCGACGACGGGCTAGAGCCATTGGAACAAGAACAAATGCTGATTTGGTTTGTTACAGGTTATCTGCTGATCACCCTGGGTATTGGTTTCTACGCCGCCACCCGCGTACGCAACTCGAATGACTTCGCTGCCGGTGGGCGCAGCATGTCGTTCCCGATTGTGGCGGCTATGGTCTTTGCCACATGGTTCGGCTCGGAGGCCGTGCTGGGCATTCCGGCCACGTTTATCGAAGAAGGTTTTGCCGGGATCATCGAGGACCCCTTCGGCTCCTTCGGCTGCCTGATGCTGGTGGGTCTGGTCTTCGCCCGCCCCCTGTACCGGATGAACCTGTTGACCATCGGCGATTTTTTCCGCAAGCGCTTCGGCCCCCGTGTCGAGCTGATCACCAGCCTGGTGATCATCGGCTCCTACCTGGGTTGGATCGCGGCGCAGCTCACCGCACTGGGCCTGGTGTTCAATGTGCTCTCCGATGGTTCCATCAGCACCACCAACGGCATGCTGATCGGCACGGTGATCGTGCTGGTCTACACCTTGTTCGGCGGCATGTTGTCGGTGGCGTTTACCGACTTCTTCCAAATGATCATCATAGTCGTCGGCCTCGCATATCTGACCTGGCTGATCGGCGACATGGCCGGCGGTGCCGACGTGGTGATCAGCCATGCGGCGGCAGCGGGCAAGTTCACCTTCATCAACAGCTTCGAGCCCAAGGATATTGTCGCCTTCATCGGTGCGGCGGTGACCCTGATGTTCGGCTCGATTCCGCAGCAGGACGTGTACGCGCGCGTGATGTCGGCCAAGACCGAGAACATCGCCGTGCGCGCCACGGTGGCCGGCGGGGTCTTCTACTTGAGCTTCTGCATGCTGCCGATCTTCCTCACCTATGCCGCGTCAATGATCGACCCGGCAATGGTCAAGAAGTGGCTGGCGGAAGATGCGCAGATGATCCTGCCGCAGCTGATCCTCGAGCGCACGCCACTGTTCGCCCAGATCATGTTTTTCGGCGCGCTGCTCTCGGCGATCCTGTCGACCGCTTCCGGCACCCTGCTGGCGCCTTCAGTGACCTTCACCGAGAACGTGCTCAAGCGCTTTATGCCGGAGATGAACGACCGTCAGTTCCTTAAGGCGATGCGCATCAGTATCTTCTTCTGCGCCATAGCGACCTTGAGCTTCGCGCTGTACTCCGATGCGAGCATTTACGAGATGGTTGGTAATGCCTACAAGGTGACTCTGGTAGCTGCCGTGGTGCCGCTGTTCGCCGGTCTGTTCTGGAGACGCGCGACAACTCAGGGCGCTTTGCTAGCGATTGCGTTCGGCTTGCTTTCTTGGGTGACGCTGGAAATGACCCATCAAGAGGTCGATTTCTGGCCGCCCCAGTTGGCCGGTTTGTTGTTCAGTCTGCTGGGTATGCTGCTGGGTTCGCTGTTACCGCAGTTCCGGCCGGTCAAGCAGGTGCCCGCTGAGGGCTCGGTTGCCGATGGGCAAGGAGTCTATTAAGGCATCGCAAGCGTATGTGTATATATAGAAAGGGGGCGGGCCTGTCAGGGCGTTCCTTCTCGGGTTTCTCACGGCCTCAATTCGCTTCACGCGGATTGGGGCTGCTTTTTATAGGCTGGGAAACGGGCTGGGGTCTAAGGCGAGGCCTGGATAGGCGTAGATCAGGTTGGGATATTGCGACAGGACGTCCAGCAGGTGGGGCTATCTTGTTGCATGGTCGGTGTCAGTTCGCTTCTTCCATATAGATAGCGGTGCGACGGTAAGCCTGCTTCCAGCTTGTAGGCTGCGAATTGTCGCTTATGCCCAAAAGGTTTCAATAAGTGCTTGACGGTTAATTTTCTGGGCCTATAATGCGCACCACTTCCGGCGCAGGCCTCTCGGAAAACTTCTTATATAATAAGGAGTTAGCTTTAAATGAGGGGTTGCAAAGCAGCGCAAGCTGTGTAGAATGCGCCGGGCTGACAAGGAGCGGTAGCGGTCTTGTTGGTCGGTTCGCTGAG
>JBOICE010000293.1:0-4019 GCA_050739815.1 Pseudomonas sp.
TATCCGAACAAGACTACGGACGTGAACTGCCGCCGGTTTCCCGTCAAAAACGGGTACCCGGTTCAGGCGCCGGCGCCTAGTGAGGCGTGGGGAGCGCGACCAGTACCGCAGTGACCAGCAGAACCAGGGCCCCAAACGTCAGCTCCAGCCCCGCGGACTTCCTCAGCTGCGCCGTCGGCTCCGGCTCGCCCAGCCGCGGGCGCAACCGGCTGTTGTTGTAGTAGCCCAGGCCCGCCACCACGGCCACCAGCCCGAGCTTGATCAGCAGAGCCCGCCCGTAAGCACTGCTCCACAGCTGCGAAATGTGAGTCAGTTGAATTAGCGCGGCCGAGACGCCGGTCAGAACGATGACCGCGGCGGCTATCAGCGCCACCGGTGAAAAGGCCCTGATGACGGCGGCCAGGCCAGTGAGTGCATTGCCGCTCTGCCGGAACGTGAGCGGCAAAACGAGTGTCACGATGATGGCCAGCGTTCCGATCCAGCTCGCAGCGGCCAGCACGTGCAGCATGTCGCTCACCACGGCTACG
Source organism: Pseudomonas sp. (assembly GCA_050739815.1). Taxonomy (GTDB): domain Bacteria; phylum Pseudomonadota; class Gammaproteobacteria; order Pseudomonadales; family Pseudomonadaceae; genus Aquipseudomonas. The sequence goes on from JBOICE010000293.1 coordinate 528, forward strand.
GTCGCCATCCGTTCGACACCGGCGGCATGACCGGAGAGCGCAGCAGAGAGCGCGAGCGCGATTGCGCCTGCCCAGGCCAGCGAGCGCGCGCGCAGCCACGCGGCGAGAAGAAGCCCCAGACCCGCCACGAGCTGGAGTAACCAGCCAATGCCCCAGGCAGTATCGACCAGCAGCACGCGAACGCGGCCGGGCTCGAACATCGATTCAGAACCGTGCAGCAGCGCGGACTGCAGGAGAAACCGTGGCACGGACGCGAGCAGCACGAGAAAAGCGCTCAGAATAGCTGCGCGGCGCAGACCAGTATTGAGCATTGACCAGTAGGAGTCGGGCACGCTGTTCGATTGGATGTTGGGCAGTACCAGCGTACCGAATGCGACGGCGCCCAGCGCGAGCAGCAGCGCGATGAAATTGGACCAGCGCACAAACACGGCGCCTGGCCGCGTGTTGACATCGACCAGCTCGCGCCGTCCGTCCGGCTCGCCCGCGGGTCCTTCCACATCCACAATCACGGCCGTTGTCGCCGTATCGAGCACAGCAGCAGCGACGGTAAACGTGAACTCACCACTGACCACGTGACCATCGGCGCCCGCGGTGCGCCAGATCACGCGATACGTGCCGTTGGCCAGCGGTTCGGTCAGCGTTGCGCGGTACTCGCGTCCCGCTGAATCGACCGCAGCAAGGTCCGCGACTGCCAGCTCGATGCCATTGGGATTCAGCACGCTCAAGCGCGTGTATCGGGCGCTGACACGCTGGGAAAAGGTGACCCTTATCTCGCGCACAGGTACAGTCACCGTGCTGTTCGCAGCGGGCGTCGAGGCGGTGACTCTGATATGTGCGGCCACCCGGCCGGGCAAGCCGGCGAGCAGACCGAAGGCCAGAACGGCCGCGGCCAGGCGCAGGTTCAGTTCGAGCATGGGTGTCGCAAATCTGGGCACCTCATGGCAACGGGCAAGCACCGAAAATCACCCGAGAGTTCGACGTGTCGTGCAATCCATTATTGCTCATAATGTTGCAGCATCTCGTTACAGGATTGGAGGGGGCCGCTCGCCGAGGCGTGGCCGCATCCACGCCATGCGTTTACGACCCCGTTGCATTTGCCGCGGCGACGACCGATCATCTTCATCAGGCCGCCGCGCGGTGCGCCGCCCGGTTGACCAGCTCACCCTACTTCGGAAACCGCTTGAAGGAGCGAACCATGCGCACAACCGGAACGGTCAAGTGGTTCAATGATTCCAAGGGCTACGGCTTCATCACGGCAGAAGGTGCGGACGCCGAGTGTTATGTGCATCACTCCAGAATACAGGGCCCAGGGTTTCACACGTTGACCATCGGTGAGCGAGTCGAGTTCGATCTGGTGCCAGGCAGCAGCGGCCACGTCGCAGAAAACGTGGTCAGGCTGGGCTGACAGAAGCGAGTCGACAAAAATGAAGGAGGGGCGCCGTGTGAAACGGTGCCCCTCTTTTCATATCTAAGCGCTGCCTGCTATTCCGTGCCGGTGGGTCCACCCGCTTTGTGTCGGTAGGTAATCCGGCCACGCGACAAATCGTAAGGCGAAAGCTCGAGCGTGACGCGATCTCCGACCAGCACCCGGATCTTGAATTTCGACATCTTGCCGGCTGCGTAAGCAAGAACCGTATGCCCGTTTTCGAGCAGAACCCGGAAGTTGCGGTCAGGCAGAACCTCCGTGACCACGCCTTCCATTTCGATCCCGCCCTGCTTCGCCATTCCGTCTCTCCAAGCCATTTACCGGTCGTTGCTCAACTTACGAATCTAACACCGACCGTGGCTGGAGGCTATTCGCGGTTTAGTACCCACCCCGGCCGCCGCCGCGGCCACCGCGGTCCCCACCACCCCGGCCCCGGCCACCGCCACCGTCGCCGCCGTTACCCGGTCCAGCAGCCTGCGGATCGAGCCGAACCACGTTCTGGGCTTTCAGACCCTTAGGTTCCTCGATTACGTCGAACTCCACGCGTTCACCTTCGTACAGCATCTTGAAGCCGCCCCCCTGGATCGACGCGTGGTGAACGAACACGTCCGGGCCACTCTCTGGTGTGATGAATCCGTAGCCCTTTTCCTTGCTGAACCACTTTACGGTGCCTGTTGTGCGCGACATGTCTGTGCCCCTCGTGTGTCGGTCTCGCTCTGTTTGCGCCGCCGCGATCCGGCGGATCGAGCCCACTTGTTGCATTTTTCAGACCCGGTAGGACCGCCCGTCAGCTGTGTCCCTTCCTGGTCTGTCCCAGCTCAGTGCTGAAATCACTACCAAGATGCGACGCTCCAGCCGGGACGAAGTCACACGTAAGTGCCGCGTCCCCGCTGGGGCATTACCAACCCGCATTGGCCGGAATGAATGAAGATGCTCTGGCCGGCCGGTTCCGTTAACCGCGGGCCCAGCCGCGCGCGCAGCTGAATGGCTGGTCCGAGTCCTGCTCCCCGCACGGGCCGGGAGGGTGAGCTCATGAAACCAGAATCCAGGCAGACCGAAAGCTACTGGCTGGCTACGTCCAGCATACCGCGGCATGCTGTACTGGACAGCAATGCGCGAGCCGATGTTTGCGTCATTGGTGCCGGCATCGGGGGCCTGGCCACTGCCTATTTCCTGGCGCTCGCGGGCCGCAAGGTCATCGTCCTGGATGACGGCCGCATTGGCAACGGCGAAACTGGCCCAAGCACGGCGCACTTGACCGTGGCGCTCGATGATCGCTACTGGCGCATCGAACAAATGCACGGAGCCGAAGGCGCGCGCCTGGGCGCTGAAAGCCACATGGCGGCAATCAATCGTTGTTTGCACCAACTCATCGATTACCGACTACGTGGTTACGCATCTGAAGCAGGCGCCTTATCGCACCTTCGTGGTCGCGGCTCGCATCGAAAAGGACGCACTGCCACGCGGCCTGTACTGGGACGATGCCGATCCGTACCACTACGTGCGCGTGGCTGCGCAGGCAGCAACGGGCAGGATCATCTGATGGTGGGCGGTGAGGACCACAAGCCGGCCACCGCGATGACGCACAACAACGCTTCCTTGCCCTCGAGAAGTGGACGCGGCAAAAGTTTCCGCTGGTCCGTGACTTCGACTACCACTGGTCCGGCCAGGTGCTCGAGCCCTTCGACTTCCTGTCCTTCACGGGACCCACGCCCGACGGCAGCGAAAACGTCTACCTGCACAGCGGTGACTCCGGCAACGGCATCACGCACGGGCTCATGGCCGGCATCCTGCTCACAGACCTGATCGTGGGCCGGGACAATCACTGGGCGCCACTCTACAACCCCAAACGAATCTCACTCGAGGCTGCGCCCGAATTCATCCGTGAGAACCTTGATGTCGCCGTGCAGTTCAAGGACTACGTGGTGCCGGCCGAGGTCAAAGCTGCAGCTGAGATCCCGCGCGGCGCAGGGCGTATCACGATGCACGGCGGAACCCGCGTCGCAGCCTATCGCGATGAAAAAGGGGCGCTCCACATGCGCTCGGCCAAGTGCACACATCTGAAA
>JBOICE010000294.1:0-3047 GCA_050739815.1 Pseudomonas sp.
CTGACGCTGAAAAGCCAGAAACAATTGGCGGACTTGAGCACCCGGATCAATCGTCTGCGCAAGCAGTTGGGGGATCTGCAGTGAGTTGTAAGCCTTATCTGAGTGGCAGCCTATGGTTGGCCATCGCCTTGCTGGCCGGTTGTGCCAGCCAACAAGACAGCGAACAAGCTCTGGAGGTCGCGCGGTCGAGCTTCCAGAAGGTCAAAGAGGACTCGGATGTACTGCGCAGCGCACCTAAGGATGTCATTCGTGCCGGTGAGTCGTTGGCACGTGCCGATCGCCTCTCAAGCTACTGGGGCAGTGAAGCTGACGTCAGCCATTACGCCTACCTGAGTCAGCGTTACAGTGAAATTGCTGCTGAGCACAGTGCATTGAGTCTGAATCAGGAACGGGCAGCCAAGCTCGAATTGGAACGTGAGCGCCTTCAGCTCAACCTGCGAGAGGCCAAGCTGCTTAGCGTGCAGCAACAAGGCAAGTGGTTGGAGGAGCAGATCGTCAGCCTGGCCACTACCGAGACCGAAAGGGGTTTGGTGATGACCTTGGGCGATGTGCTGTTCGATGCCAATCGTGCCGAGTTGAAAGCTTCAGCCAACCGTACGGTGCTCAAACTGGTGCAATTCCTCCAACTCAATCCACGGCGCGTGGTGCGTATCGAGGGCTACACCGATAGCCGCGGAAGCAAACAGGAAAACCTCGAGCTGTCGCGCGCCCGGGCGCAAACCGTGGCCGACATGCTGGTTGACCTGGGCATTGACGGCAAACGTATCCAGGTGAGTGGTTACGGGGCTGACTTCCCGGTGGCAGAGAATGCTTCCGCCCGCGGGCGAGCACAGAATCGTCGGGTGGAGATCGTCTTCTCCGATGAGAAGGGGCATCTCGGCTCTGCTCGCTAAGCCTTCACGCGCCAAAGTCGAACCTCGGCAGCTGAAATGCGCCGAGGTTTTTTTATGACTCGTCACAGAGTTTTAGGGTGACGGCTAACACTTCATACCCTCAGCTAATCCGTGAAGTCACCCTTCTTATGCGCATTAGTAGCTACTGCAATTCCGGCTTGCTGCTAATTAGACCGATACGGTCACTGGCGGATTTGTACTGTACCGGCAACAATATTTTGAACTGTGCCGGTGCAGTTTTGAGCTGCTCGGCTACTGTTACGGCTCAGTGACCCGGGAAGGCTGCCATGACCAATCTGTTGCTCTATCAACGTATCGCCCAGCAACTGGCTGAGGATATTCGTCGTGGCGTCTACCAGCCGGGTGAGCGAGTGCCGTCGGTGCGCAAGATGAGCTCACAACTGAGTGTCAGCCATGCCACGGTGCTCCAGGCTTATGCCAATCTGGAGGATCAAGGGCTGATCCGCGCGCGGCCACAGTCCGGGTTTTATGTCCACCAGACACCGGCGCTGACCGCACCAACTCCGGATATCGCTCGGGTCGAACGGCCAGGCCTGGTTACCCGCAGCAGCATTATCAATCAGGTGCTCACCGAATCACGGCGCGAAGGGGTCTTTCCCCTCGGAGCCGCAGTGCCGCATGTGGATTACTTGCCCGTGCGGGCACTGCATCAACAATTGGCCAAGGTCACTCGGTTCCAGAGCCCTCGCGCTTTCAGTTACATGTTCAGCCCAGGATTTGAGCCGCTGCGCCGGCAAGTGGCGATTCGGATGCGTGACGCGGGCGTAGTGGTCGATCCGGCAGAGGTAGTGATCACGCACGGCTGCGTGGATGCTCTGCAGATGTCATTACGGGTGCTGACCAAGCCAGGGGATCTGATTGCGGCAGAGTCGCCGACTTACTACGGGTTGCTGCAATTGGCCGATTTGCTGGGCTTGAAAGTGATCGAGATCCCCAGTGATCCGACCACCGGCATCAGCCTGGAAGCTCTGCAGTTGGCGGCAAACCAGTGGCCGATCAAAGCCATGGTGCTGACCGCGCGGCTGAGCAATCCACTCGGCGGTACCATTCCCGAGGAGCGGCAAAAGCAGTTGCTGCGGCTGGCGAAGGATTTCGATATCCACATCATTGAGGACGACATTTACGGCGAGTTGATGTTCGAGCAGGGACCGACCAAGGCGCTCAAGTCCCATGATCGTGAGGGGCGGGTGCTGTATTGCTCGAGCTTCTCCAAGACCTTGTCGCCCGGTGTTCGAGTTGGCTGGATCATTGCCGGTAAGTACCAGGACGATATCCAACGCTTGCAGACCTTCAGCACCCATTCGGCGTGCAGCGTGACGCAGATGGGGGTCGCGGCTTATCTGGAGAATGGCGGCTACGACCGGCATCTGCGTTTTATCCGCCAGGAGTACCGCAAGAATCTCAGCGCCTTCCAATTGGCGGTCCAGCAGTACTTCCCAGAAGGCACGCAAATCACCCGGCCGAAGGGTGGCTTCATCCTCTGGGTCAGCTTGCCGAGGCGGGTGAATACCAAAGATCTGCATGTGCGCGCGTTGCAGCAGGGCATCAGCATCGCGCCGGGGCTGATATTCAGTAACACCGAACAGTTCAATCACTGCGTGCGGTTGAACTGCGGCATTCCGTGGAACCGCGAAGCCGAGCGCGCCTTGATGACGTTGGGTATGCTTGCCAACCAGCTCTGCCAGGAAGCGACCAGCGCCTTTTGAGAACCTACTTCACGATCCACGCCTGAGCCTCGCGTATGGATCCTGAACAGGCGTTAAAAAACTTTCAGCCTGCTTAACCCGAAGGCTGTGAGCACTGCGTCTATTAGGGCGAATGGATCTTTCGTCCCTAGGAGGCGCCCAGCATGTCCTATTACCCTGTTATTTCCCGTCAACCGCTGCTCTGTGGCTTCGCTAGCGGTGTGCTGCTGGCGCTAGCCGCCTGCAGTGCCTCGCAATCCGAGCAGGCGAGCGCGCCGGCAGCGCAGCAGACGCTTGCCGCCGCCGTGACTGAGGATGCACAAGCCCAGGAGTCCCGCGCGCAACCGCTGGCGCGCAAGGCCGAGTCGGCGAAGTACGCAGCCACAGGCATGCTCATGCCGAGTCAGGTTGCCCCTACACCGATGAGTGATGCGCTGCCTGGATACCG
>JBOICE010000295.1:0-24316 GCA_050739815.1 Pseudomonas sp.
CCCCTAACCAGAAAGATGTTGCTGTAAACACCTTCAATCACCCGCCCTGAGACATCCAGCATCAAGCCTTCTGCATGCTCGACATCCTGCCACTCAGCCCGGGCCAGCACTTGCTCCAGACGATTGAGATGCTTGAGCCCGGCGAGCAGTGGTTGCTCAGCCAAACGCGTAACGCAAGGGAACAGGCGCACGCCCCGCTCAGCGTTAACCGCCGGATAAGCCGGAGCCGAGCTACTTTGCAAAATTCGACGAGAGTTAGCCGATTGCGGCGGCGCATAACCACGCACGCCATCGCCACGGGTGAGGATCAGCTTAGCCACTCCCTCCCCCAGCTCAGCAGAAAAAGCTAAAAGCTCTGAGCGGACCAGGCCCTCATCGCAAGGGATGGCCAGCCGCGCGCAGCCTTCAAGCAATCGAGCCAAGTGCCGCTCGAGCAGTTGCGGCCGCCCATGCTTGACGCCAATGGTTTCAAACAACCCATCACCGTAAGCCAGGCCCCGGTCCTTGACGGACAAGGCCTCAGCCGGGCGGCCATCAATCCAGCTCGACATCAGTCGACAAACCGGCGGAACACCAGAGAGCCGTTGGTACCGCCAAACCCAAAGGAATTAGACAACACCACATCAATGGGTATGCTTCTGGCCTGGTGCGGCACGAAGTCAAGATCGCATCCCTCACCCGGCTCATCCAGATTGATGGTCGGCGGCGCAACCTGATCGCGAATCGCCAGAACACTGAAGATCGCTTCTACCGCGCCAGCAGCACCCAGCAGATGGCCGGTCATCGACTTGGTCGAACTGACAGCCAGGTTGTAAGCATGCTCGCCAAATACCGACTTGATCGCCGCCACTTCAGCCTTGTCGCCAGCCGGCGTCGAAGTGCCATGAGCATTGATGTACTGCACCTGCTCAGGGGCCAGGCCGGCATCGCGCAAAGCATTGCGAATGCAACGCGCAGCACCGGCGCCATCTTCTGGCGGCGAGGTCATGTGATAAGCGTCGCCGCTCATACCGAAACCGATCAGCTCAGCGTAGATAGTCGCACCCCGCGCCTTGGCATGCTCCAGCTCTTCCAGCACCAAGGCACCTGCACCATCGGACAGCACAAAACCGTCCCGGTCCTTGTCCCATGGGCGGCTAGCACGAGCTGGGTCGTCATTTCGAGTGGACAGCGCGCGGGCAGCCGCAAAGCCGCCAATACCCAAACCACAGGCAGCCATCTCCGCACCTCCGGCCACCATCACATCCGCTTCGCCGAAAGCGATGTTGCGTGCTGCCATGCCAATGCAATGCGTGCCAGTGGTGCAGGCTGTGGCAATCGCATAGTTCGGCCCCTGTAGACCCAGATGGATCGACAGGAAACCGGAAATCATATTGATGATCGAGCCAGGCACAAAAAACGGTGAAATTCGCCGTGGCCCTTGCTCGTGCAAAAACTTGCAGTTGTTCTCGATATTAGTCAGACCGCCGATACCTGAACCCATGGCCACACCAATGCGCTCACGGTTGGCATCAGTGACCTCCAAGCCAGAATCACGCACAGCCTGGAAGCTGGCTGCCAGGCCATATTGAATAAACAGGTCAATCTTGCGTGCCTCTTTGGCCGACAAGTACTCCTCGACATTGAAGCCCTTCACCGAGCCACCAAAACGAGTGGTGTAGGCGGAAAGATCCATGTGCTCGATCAGGCCGATACCACTACGACCGGCCAGAATACCTTGCCAGCTGCTCGGAACATCGGTACCCAGGGGCGACAACATGCCCATACCGGTGACCACGACGCGTCTACGCGACACAGCAATCTCCTCTTATTCGGATTTCAGCGCATGGAGTGCGCTTAAAGAAAAACCGCACGCCTTGTGGGCAGTGCGGCTTTTCCAAGTCGGGAATCGACGATTACGGGTTATTACGCGTGCGCAGTAACGTAATCGATAGCTTCCTGAACGGTGGTGATTTTTTCGGCTTGCTCGTCCGGGATTTCGGTCTCGAACTCCTCTTCCAGAGCCATCACCAGTTCAACGGTGTCAAGAGAGTCGGCACCCAGGTCTTCGACGAAGGAAGCGCTGTTGGTTACTTCCTCTTCTTTGACGCCAAGTTGCTCAGCAACGATTTTCTTGACGCGTTCTTCGATGGTGCTCATACCTTGTTTTCACTCCTAATGAACAAATCCAGGCAGCTGGTCTGTGGGTAAGTGTATAGAAAGGGTTTTCCGCATTTCAAGCTGAATGCCAAGGACCTTCTCGATCACCCCAACGATCTGTCTATAAACCAGTTGCAGCTTTATAACGAATTTTAGACAGCACGTATGACAGTTTTCTGAAGGCTCCCGTCACATTCAGCTCATATACATTCCGCCATTCACGGGAATAGTAGCCCCGGTAACATAGGCTGCGCCATCGGAAGCCAGGAAAGAAACCACTTTAGCGATCTCTTCTGCCTGCCCCAAACGACCCAGCGGAATCTGCGCTTGCAATGCTTCGCGCTGTGCTTCAGGCAGCTCACGAGTCATATCCGTATCGATAAAGCCCGGCGCCACCGCGTTCACAGTAATAGCTCGCGAGCCAACTTCACGGGCTAGAGCACGACTAAACCCCTCAAGCCCCGCTTTAGCCGCAGCGTAGTTTACCTGCCCAGCATTGCCCATGGCGCCAACTACCGAACCGATATTGATAATCCGCCCCCAGCGCGCCTTGGTCATGCCACGCAGCACCGCTTTGGACAAGCGATACAGGCTATTGAGGTTGGTGTTGATTACATCATGCCACTCGTCGTCTTTCATCCGCAGCATCAAGTTGTCACGGGTGATGCCGGCGTTGTTGACCAGGATCAGAGGCTGACCAAGGTGCTGCTGAATGTGCTCGAGGGTACTGGCGACCGACTCATCATTGCTGACGTCAAGCACCAGACCGGCACCTTCGATGCCATGCTCTTTGAGGGTTTCAGCGATACGCTCCGCACCGGAGGCTGAGGTAGCCGTTCCGATCACTACGGCGCCCTGGCGCCCCAACTCCAGAGCGATAGCCTGGCCAATACCTCGGCTTGCGCCAGTGACCAATGCAATTTTACCTTGCAGGCTCATGAAGACTTCTCCTAATTCAGGCCAGCGCCGCGCGCGTGGCGGCGAAGGCGTCCGGGGTGTCGAGGTTGTAGGTATTGATGCCTTTAACGCAACGCTTGTTCAAGCCCGAGAGCACTTTCCCCGGACCACACTCGACCAGGCCGGTCACACCCAGTTCAGAAAGACGAACCATCGACTCAACCCAACGGACCGGATTGTACAACTGCGCCAACAGATCACGCTTGAGGGCATCGAGATCAGCCACGACGGCCGCACTGACGTTCTGCACCAACGGAATCTGCGGGGCCTGCCAGGCAATTGCTGAGACCGCCTCGGCAAACCGCTCAGCCGCCGGGCGCATCAAATCGCAATGCGACGGCACACTGACTGGCAGCGCCATCGCACGCTTGGCGCCACGCGCCTTACAAGCTTCAATGGCGCGCTCGACTGCCGCCGCCGCACCAGCAATCACCACCTGGCCAGGAGCATTGAAATTCACAGCACTGACCACTGCGCCCTGCGCAGCTTCAGCGCAAGCGGCCAACACATCAGCGTCCTCCAAACCGAGAATCGCAGCCATACCGCCCTGTCCGGCCGGTACAGCCTGCTGCATCAACTGACCACGACGCTCCACCAGCCTCACCGCATCGGTGAAGCTCAGGCTGCCTGCAGCCACCAGCGCCGAATATTCGCCGAGGCTATGCCCGGCTACAAATGCCGGGCGCGCGCCCGCTTCAGCCAACCACAGGCGCCACAAGGCGACTGAGGCGGCCAAGATAGCCGGCTGGGTTTTGTCAGTCTGATTGAGTTGTTCTTCCGGGCCCTGCTGAGTCAAGGCCCAAAGGTCATAACCGAGCGCTTCGGAAGCTTCGGCAAAAGTATCCAGAATCAGCTTCTGCTGCGCGCCATGCTCAGCAAGCATGCCCAAGGATTGCGAACCTTGGCCTGGGAAGACGAATGCGAGGGATGCAGACATTTAAACGGTCCCTAATGGTCTTATCGTCGGGAGGATTACGCCTAGCCTAGCCAAGCGCAACAAACTGACAGTTGGATGACAGGCCGCCAACTGCGGTCACATCCTACAACAACAGATGTTCGAGACGGCCATGCAAACGCTGTGGCAGGTCTTCGCGAATTTCAATCAACGCGCGGCGAATGGCACTCTGAAACCCCTCAGGGCCGGCAGCACCATGACTCTTCACCACAATGCCCTGTAAACCCAGAAAACTCGCACCATTATGCCGTGCCGGCGCCAGATCGCTCTGCAAACGGCGCAGTAGCGGCAAGGCTAGCGAGCCCACCAGTCGCGAACCCAAGTTTTGCTTGAACAGAACCTCCATCCGCGCAGAAATCATGGCTGCCAGACCCTCGCTGGACTTCAACAAAATGTTGCCAACAAATCCATCACACACGACCACATCAGCTTCCCCGCGATAGAGGCCATCACCCTCGATGTAACCGATGTAATTCAGCTCTTCGACCTGCTGCAGCAAACTGGCCGCCAACTTGACCTGCTGATTACCTTTGATGTCTTCGGTGCCAACATTCAACAGCGCAATACGCGGGCGAGCGACACCCAACGCCTCAGCTGCTACCGCGCCCATCACCGCAAACTGATAAAGATGCTCAGCACTGCAATCGACATTGGCCCCCAGATCAAGCAGCTGGCAATGCCCGCGCTCAGTCGGAATAGCCGTTACCATCGCAGGCCGATCAATGCCGGGCAGGGTTTTCAGCACGTAGCGCGAAAGCGCCATCAGTGCACCGGTATTGCCGGCACTGACGCAGGCCTGAGCCCGGCCATCGCGCAGCAAGCCAAGCGCCACGCGCATGGAAGAGTCCGGTTTGCCACGCAAGGCCTGGGCAGGACGATCGTCCATACCGATCACCTCGCTGGCATGCTCAACATGCAGACGAGCGCGATCGACACCCGGGTGGCGTGCAATCAACTCATTCAGAAGGGAAGTTTGGCCAACGAGGACCAGATGCAGCGAGGGAAACTCGGCCAAACAGGCGATGCTGGCCGGAACAATGCTGTGGGGACCGAAGTCCCCACCCATTGCATCAATCGCGATGATCGGAGCGGACAAGGATTACTCGTCAGCGCCCTTATCGATCACTTTGCGACCACGGTAGAAGCCGTCCGGAGACACGTGGTGACGCAGGTGAACTTCACCGGTGCTCTTCTCAACGGACAGAGTGCTAGCCTCGAGAGCGTCGTGTGAACGGCGCATGTCGCGGGCGGAGCGGGATTTTTTGTTCTGCTGAACAGCCATAATTAATAACTCCTAAACGTTTGGGTCACGCTTTAACTGTGCCAATACACTGAACGGGTTGGACCGCGATACCTCGTCCTCGCTCGGCTCTGGCTCTTCAAGGCCCGCCGGCTGCTGGCAATCTTCAGGATCATGAGCTGGAACAATGGGCAAGGCGAGCAACAGCTCCTCCTCAACCAACGCCAGCAGATCCAATGGATCCTCACCCAATTCCAGCACGTCATAGCCTTGCGGCACAGACTGGGTATTCGCACCTTCTTTCACCACGGCGTAACTGCATTCGCTATGGATCGGCAGAGCGACCAGTTCCAGACAACGCTGGCAAACCATCTTGACCTCAACATCGATCGAACTGTGGATTACCACAGCTTTGCGCTCGTCGCGCTCGAAAAAAAACTTCGCACGGACGACACCGACATTATCGGCAAGCGGATCGCAGAGTCGCTGCAAATCAGCCAGCAGCAACTCACCTTCAAGGGTGGCACCACGATCAGCTAGCTTGCGCGGATCAACGTGAGGAGGAATCGGGCCATTCAACATAGGCGCAGCATTTTAGGGATGCACCCCGCACCTGTCAAAGGAAATTCAGCCTGTCCGCAAACTGGCACGCTCGCTAGAATTGCGCCTCACACTTAAGGAAAACGCCATGCTCCCCCTGGTGCTCGCATCCAGCTCCCCCTATCGCCGCGACCTCCTCGCCCGTCTACGGCTACCCTTCACCTGGAGTGCGCCCGCCATAGACGAAACCCGCCATCCGGATGAGGATGCAGCAAGCCTGGTATGCCGCCTAGCCGAAGAGAAAGCCCGAGCCCTTGCCGAGAGCCACCACCAACATCTAATCATCGGCTCCGATCAGGTTGCCATACTCAACGAACAGATTCTCGGCAAACCGCACGACCTCGCCCGCGCCCAAACTCAACTCCAGGGCGCCAGCGGCAACAGCGTAACCTTCCTGACCGGCCTAGCACTGCTAAACACCGCCACCAATACCTGCCAAGTCGACTGCATACCTTTCACTGTTCACTTCCGCGAACTGGATGAAGCACGCATCAAGCGCTACCTGGAAGCCGAACAACCCTTCGACTGCGCCGGCAGCTTCAAGGCTGAAGGCCTGGGCATCAGCTTGTTCCGCGCCACCGAGGGCACCGATGCCACCAGCCTGGTCGGCCTCCCCCTCATCCGCCTGGTAGACATGCTGCTGCTCGAGGGTGTCGATATCCCCTAGCCACCCTTATAAATGAAAGAAAACCGACAAATAAAAGCCCGACAATCGCCGGGCTTTTATTTGAGCCAAGTCAGATCTAACGCAGAGCCGGCCCCTGAAACCCCGCCCACATTGCCAGTTGTTCAGCAACGCTCGCGCCAAGCTTCTTGGCAAAGCGATCGAACGGCGTTTCCTGGATGGTGTAATCGACCAACTCTTTCTCGCCAATCACATCCCGAGCCACAAAACTGGTATTGCCAAGCGCATCAATCAAGCCCAGTTTTAGCGCCTGCTCGCCCGACCAAATCAAGCCCGAGAACAGTTCAGGATGCTCTGCATCCTTCAAGCGCTCACCGCGCCCCTGCTTGACACTGGCAATGAACTGGCGATGAGTGGTATCCAGCACGCTCTGCCAAAAACGTGTTTCCTCATCCTTTTGCGGCTGAAACGGATCAAGAAAAGCCTTGTGCTCACCCGAGGTGTAGACCCGACGATCGACCCCCAGCTTCTCCATCACCCCAACAAAACCAAAGCTGGCCGCCGTCACACCGATAGAGCCAACCAAACTGGCCTTATCCGCATAGATCGCATCTGCCGCGCTGGCAATGTAGTAAGCACCAGAAGCACCAAGATCGCTGATCACCGCATACAGCTTGATACCTGGATGCTCTGCACGCAGCCGACGAATCTCATCGTAAATATAACCAGACTGAACGGGACTACCGCCCGGGCTGTTGATTCGCAGAATCACACCCTTGGTTTTCGGATCTTCAAAGGCTGCACGCAGACTGCCGACAACATTGTCGGCACTGGCAGGCTCTTGATCCGCGATCATCCCGCGCACTTCGATCAGCGCCGTATGATTAGCGCTGCGCGCGGCACTCTTCTGCAAGTTCAGCGTCGGGGAAAACAACGCAATCGCACCAAACAGATAGATAAAAGTCAGCGCCTTGAAAAAAATCCCCCAGCGCCGCGCGCGGCGTTGCTCTTGCACACCAGCGAGCAGGGTTTTCTCCAGCAACTTCCAGCTTTTGTCGTCACCATTACTGGCCGCCGACGCTTTCCATTCATCAGACATAATCGCTTACCCCAAGTAATAGCTAACTTGCACGCAATCCAAGCCAGGCGCGCAATTCAGTAAAATGCTCAATTGCCAACTGCGGCCCATACGCTCGCAGAGAATCCAGCGACTGCGCACCATAGCCGACCGCAACTGAATCCACCCCTGCCCGACGCGCCATTTCCAGATCGAACGACGAATCACCAATCATCAGCGCTCGCTCTGGCGCAACCTGACAATCCGCAAGAATTTCGCGCAGCATCAAAGGGTCGGGCTTGCTGGCCGTTTCGTCAGCACAACGGGTGACGTCGAAATAATCCAGCCAGCCCCGCCCTGCCAGCACGCGCTCCAACCCATGCCGCCCCTTGCCGGTCGCCACCGCCAGCCGATATCCCGCAGCACGGAATACCTCAAGCGATTCAGCCACCCCCGCAAACAACGCTGACGGCTCAACCTCCAAGGCAAGGTAATGCTCACTGTAAAGCCGACAGAAGCGCTCGACGCGCGCGGACTCGACAAGCTCCGGGTAGAGAGAACGAACAGCCTCAGGCAGACCAAGACCGATAATGCCTTTGATTGCAGCATCACCCAGCAACGACAGACCACATTCAGCAGCAGCCGAGCGCATGGCATCGACAATGCGCCCAATCGAATCGACCAACGTGCCATCCCAATCGAAGATCAGTAGCTGATAATCAGGCACTCAACCGCTCCAGAGTCTTGAGCCACATATCATCCACTGGAGCCTCCAATTTCAGCTCCCCCCCATCAGGTAGAGGCACGGTCAAAGCGTAAGCATGCAAAAACAGGCGCTTGCCGCCCAGCTCGCGAATCTCGCGCGAGAACTCATCGTCGCCATACTTGGAGTCGCCCGCAATACAATGGCCCGCATGCTTGGTATGCACACGAATCTGATGGGTACGTCCAGTAACCGGCTTCGCCTCGACCAGCGTGGCAAAATCACCAAAGCGACGAAGCACGCGAAACATTGTCATGGCTTCCTTGCCGTCTTCGCTGACCTCAACCATGCGCTCACCAGAGCGCAGGTTGCTCTTCTGCAGCGACGCCCGCACTTGCTTCTTGGCGGTAGCCCAATGGCCGCGGACCAAAGCCATGTAGCGCTTGTCCACACCATCCTTGCGTAAAGCCTCATGCAGATAGCGCAGCATGCTGCGCTTCTTGGCGATCATTAAAAGGCCCGATGTATCGCGGTCCAGGCGATGCACCAACTCCAGGTCCTTGGCGTCAGGGCGCAGCTGACGGAAAGCTTCGATCACCCCGTAATTCAGACCACTGCCGCCATGCACGGCGATCCCGGCCGGCTTATTAAGGACGATCAGCGCCTTGTCTTCATAAACTATTGCCGCCTCAAGACGCTCAAGCAGCCCTTGCGCCAAAGGCACAGGCTCATCGCGTTCAGCAAGACGCAGAGGGGGAACACGCACAATATCCCCCGCCTGAAGCTTGTACTCAGGCTTGATCCGCCCTTTATTTACGCGAACTTCGCCTTTACGCAAAATTCGATAAATCAAAGTCTTGGGCACACCCTTGAGGCGGGTGCGGAGGAAGTTATCGATTCGTTGGCCGGCAAATTCCGGCTCAACCTCGAGCAGCTGAACGCCGGAGGTCGGAGAGGCAGGTTCTGTCATCTGTCAATCATAACAATTTTTTATTGAATTGAAGCACTTAATCATTGCTGCTATAGTCCCGAGCGCCGCCAAAAGCGGCCCGGTTTGCGGATGATCGCTAAAACTGCCATCCCCAACCGATTGCAACGTCATTCAGGACGTAAGGCCGTCCGACGGGACTTTCGCCGCAAAAGGCCGCGAATAACTCGGAAATAAAGCCTTGAGCCATGACGCGCTATCTACCCCTGAGGGAGATAGCGGTAAATGCCAACCCGCTGCAGATTCTGCGAGCGGCACCCGATTTTCAGCGATACGTGTAGGGTGGAGATGCACAACCGTCGGACTGCGTAGCTTTATTGAAGACGCTTTATCTCGTCCGCTACCGATGGTTGATTCCTCCTCCTGACTGAGTGCTTCTGTCACCACAGCAAGCAGGAGACGTCCGTCGCGACCTCGACCCTATTGGCCGACGTCGCTAGACATTGGAACGACTTACAACCGTTTCTGACGCGCACCTGACACCGACCCTGAGAGTCGTGTGTGCCGAACGCCGTTTCCGGCAGCCCGGAAACCGACGGTACTACATGAAAAGAATGCTAATTAACGCAACTCAGCCCGAAGAGTTGCGTGTTGCCCTGGTAGACGGCCAACGCCTGTATGACCTGGACATTGAATCGGGTGCACGCGAGCAGAAAAAGGCCAACATCTACAAAGGCCGCATCACTCGTATCGAACCCAGCCTGGAAGCCGCTTTCGTCGATTTCGGCTCCGAGCGCCACGGCTTTTTGCCCCTCAAAGAAATCTCCCGCGAATATTTCAAGAAAGCGCCTGAAGGCCGCGTCAACATCAAAGATGTGTTGAGCGAAGGTCAGGAAGTTATCGTTCAGGTCGAAAAGGAAGAGCGTGGCAACAAGGGCGCAGCCCTGACCACCTTCATCAGCCTGGCCGGTCGTTATCTGGTATTGATGCCGAACAACCCCCGCGCCGGTGGCATCTCCCGCCGCATCGAAGGCGAAGAGCGCAACGAGTTGCGCGAAGCGCTGAATGGCTTGGTCGCCCCCAGCGACATGGGCCTGATCGTGCGCACTGCCGGCCTTGGCCGTAGCAGCGAAGAAATGCAGTGGGACCTCGACTACCTGCTGCAACTGTGGACCGCCATCAAGGAAGCGTCCCTGGATCGCTCTGCTCCGTTCCTGATTTACCAGGAAAGCAACGTCATCATTCGCGCCATTCGCGACTATCTGCGCCAGGACATCGGCGAGGTATTGGTCGACAGCGTCGAAGCCCAGGAAGAAGCCCTGAGCTTCATCCGCCAGGTGATGCCGCAGTACGCCAGCAAGATCAAGCTATATGAAGACAGCGTACCGCTGTTCAACCGTTTCCAGATTGAAAGCCAGATCGAGACCGCCTTCCAGCGCGAAGTGAAGTTGCCGTCCGGCGGTTCCATCGTGATCGACCCAACCGAGGCCCTGGTGTCCATCGACATCAACTCGGCGCGTGCGACCAAAGGCAGCGACATCGAAGAAACCGCATTGCAGACCAACCTGGAAGCGGCTGAAGAAATCGCCCGCCAGCTGCGCCTGCGTGATATCGGCGGCCTGATCGTGATCGACTTCATCGACATGACTCCAGCCAAGAACCAGCGTGCAGTGGAAGAGAAAGTCCGCGAAAGCCTGGAAGCCGACCGTGCCCGCGTCCAAGTCGGACGCATCTCGCGCTTCGGCCTGCTGGAGATGTCCCGTCAACGCCTGCGTCCATCCCTCGGCGAAAGCAGTGGCATCGTCTGCCCGCGCTGCAACGGTCAAGGCATCATCCGTGACGTCGAATCGCTGTCGCTAGCGATCCTGCGCCTGATCGAAGAAGAAGCCCTGAAAGACCGCACCGCCGAAGTACGCGCCCAGGTGCCTATCCCGGTAGCCGCATTCCTGCTCAACGAGAAGCGCAACTCGATCACCAAGATCGAACTGCGCAGCCGTGCACGCATCGTGATTCTGCCGAACGATCACTTGGAAACGCCGCACTTCGAGGTACAGCGCCTGCGTGACGACAGCCCGGAAGCACAGACCTCGCAGTCCAGCTACGAGATGGCGCCAGCCGAAGCCGAAGAAGTCCAGCCAGTCAGCGCCACCCGCACCCTGGTTCGCCAGGAAGCCGCGATCAAGGCTGCACCGCAGCGCCCTGCTCCGACCCCTGCCGCCCAAGCAACCGAGCAGCAGCCAGTAGCCGAGCCAAGCCTGTTCAAAGGCCTGGTGAAGTCACTGGTCAGCCTGTTCGCCGGCAAGGAAGAAGAAAAGCCGGTCGTGATCGAGAAGAAACCCGCCGCAGAACGCCAACCGCGTAGCGACGAGCGCCGTAGCGGCCGCCAACAGACCCGCAACCGTGGTGGTCGTCGCGACGAAGAGCGCAAGCCGCGCGAAGAGCGCGCGCCACGCGAGGAACGTGCCGTCCGCGAACCGCGCGAAGAACGTCAACCACGTGAAGCTCGTGAGCCACGCGAAGCTCGTGAACTTCGTGAGCCACGCGAAGACAGCCAGCAGCCACGTGAAGAACGCCAACCACGTGCGCCCCGCGAAGAGCGCAAGCCTCGCGAACCGCGTGAAGAACGTAAGCCACGTGAAGAGCGCCCACCGCGCGAACTGCGTGAGCCACTAGACGCCCAAGGCCAGGAAAGCCCAAGCGAGGAGCGCGTCGAGCGCAAACCTCGCGAAGAGCGCCAGCCCCGTGCGCCGCGTGAAGAACGTCAACCGCGTGTAGCTGCCGAGCAAGCCACGAGCGAAGAAGAACTGCTGCCGAGCGAAGAGCAACTGCAGGAAGAAGATCAAGACAGCACCGAAGGTGATCGTCCACGTCGCCGTTCGCGCGGTCAGCGCCGTCGCAGTAACCGTCGTGAGCGTCAGCGTGATGCCAACGGCAACCTCATCGAAGGCAGCGAAGAAAGCACCGAAGAAGACAGCACTGCCGCAGCAGTGGTCGCTACCGCTGCCGCCAGCCCACTGGTAACCGAGGCGGTACAGGCCAGCGCGACCAGTGAAGCCGTTAGCGAACCCGTTGTTACCGCTGAAGCTGCCGTTGAAGCCGAAGCCGTTGCACCTGCTGAAACCTTCGAGGCACCGGTCGCCGAAGCCAAGCCCGTAGCAGCGTCCCCTGTCGTGGAAATTTCTGCTGAGCCAGCCGTTGAGGTTGCTGCGTCAACCGCAGTGGTCGAAGCTGTACCTGCTGTAGTCGAAGCAGCCACACCGGAACCGACCAGCCCAATAGCTGAAGTAGCAGAAGCCGTTGCTGTGGCCGTCGAGGCTCCAGCAGCCGCACCGGTCAGCACCAGCGGCCGTGCGCCGAACGACCCACGCGAAGTGCGTCGCCGTCAGCGCGAAGCTGAACGCCTGGCCAAGGAAGCTGAACAGGCCTCCGCAGCCGTCGTGCAAGCGGTAGTTGCAGCCGAACCCGTCTCGGCTGCCGTTGACGCCACTGCTGATGTCGAGCAAAAAGCCGAGCCCGCTCTGCCGGTCGAAGAAGCAGCCGAAAGCGTTCCTCAGCAACCCGCTGAGGACGCAGCCGAGCAGAACTTCGTAGCGAGCGACGAAGAAGCAGAGCAACACAAAGAAGCGCCGAAAGAAACCGAAGACGAGTCCAAACCGCTCGTCTAACGTTTCGATCAACAATAAAAAGGGGATGCGGTTGCATCCCCTTTTTATTGCCTGCGTTTTACTGAATAGCCGCTGGAGACCGCACGACAAGCGCTAACCGCAGCCACAAATAAGCCCTCAGCAAACTGCCGGATAAGCCAAAGAGCTTAGGAGTCGTACAAAACTCGCTCGGCGATCAACCCAGGACGAATTGATCAGCTCGCGACTAAAGGACGTTAGGTTCGATTTCCAGACTGACACAGTAGCGGGCCAGCACGTCCGCCTGAATGCGTTGCGCCAACCCAAGCAGTTGCCGGCCTGTGGCCGCGCCATAGTTGACCAGAACCAAGGCCTGCGAGCGGTGCACACCCGCATCACCATCACGAAACCCTTTCCAGCCAGCCCGCTCGATCAGCCAACCAGCAGCGAGCTTTATCTGACCATCGACCTGCGGGTAGGCCACCAGATCGGAATGCTCAACACGTAAACGCTCAGCCAACTCTGGAGCGACCAAAGGATTCTTGAAAAAGCTGCCGGCATTCCCCAGTTCTGTCGGATCCGGCAGCTTTTCACTGCGTATGGTGCAGATAGCCTGGCTGACATCCGTAGCTGTCGGCGCACTAATGCCCAGCTCCGCCAAACGCTGGCGCACCGGACCGTAGTCCAGATGCAGCTCGCTGGCACGGCTCAGAGCAAACCTCACCCGCAAGATCAGCCAGCGCCCAGCTTCACGCTTGAACACACTATCGCGATAGGCGAAAGCACACGCCAACAACGAGAAGTCTCGCAACTCACCCGTCTGCCTATCCAGGGCGGTCAAACCGACAAAGACATCCTTCAGCTCGACGCCATAGGCACCGATATTCTGCATCGGCGCGGCACCTACAGTGCCCGGGATCAGACTGAGGTTTTCCAACCCAGCCAGCCCCTGCTGCAGACTCCACAGCACGAAAGGATGCCAGGGCTCACCGGCTTCGACCTCAACGACTACCCGATCTCCGTCTTCGTCAAGAATGCGAATACCGCGGCTGGCCATGCGCAGCACCAGGGCCTCGACATCGCGAGTCAGCAGCAAATTGCTGCCGCCACCGATCACCAACAGTGGCAACTCACGCTGTGCGGCTGCGGCCAGCGCAGCGCGCACGTCCTGCTCGTTATGCGCATCGGCAAATAGCTGAGCGCGCACCTCCACACCGAAGGTATTGAAGGGTTTGAGAGACACCCACTCCTGCACTTGCAGACTCATAGACGCCCCTTCACTTCATTGAGCAGCGCATCGCTCGCCTGCTCAATCAAATCCAGCACCTGCTCGAAACCCTCTGCGCCACCGTAATAGGGGTCCGGCACTTCATCCAAAGCCAACTCATAACGACGCAGGAATAGATCCAGTTCAGCCTTGGCATTAGCCGGCCGCATGGTGTTGAGGTGCTTCAAGTTATTTTGATCCATGGCAAGGATCAGATCGAAAGCCTGGAAGTCCATCACACCGATTTGCCGCCCACGCAATTGCGAGAGGTCATAGCCGCGTAATTGGGCGGCGCGACGGGTACGTGTATCCGCCGCCTTACCAATGTGCCAATCGCCGGTACCCGCCGAATCCACCTCAACCTGGCCCAGAAGCCCCGCCTCTTGCAGCTTATGGCGAAACACGCCCTCGGCGGTCGGCGAACGACAGATATTGCCCAGGCAGACAAACAGAATGCGCATCAAGCCTCCAGCAGGCGTCGTACGCGCTCGAGGTCTTGCGGCGTATCAACCCCCGCTGGTGGCGTTTGCGAGGCATCTGCGACATGGATACGCACGCCATGCCAAAGTGCACGCAACTGCTCCAGGCACTCGGTATCCTCCAGCCAGCACGGCCCCCAGGCTACGAAGTCATGGAGAAACTGCGCGCGGTAGGCATAGATACCAATATGCCGACGGTATGGCACGCCCGCCGGCAACTGCTCACGACTGGCGGCAAAAGCATCCCGCGCCCAAGGCAATGGCGCACGACTAAAGGTCAACGCCAAACCACTCTGGTCGCTCGCAACCTTCACCACATTCGGATTGAACAGCGCAGCAACATCCTCGATTGGCTCCGCCAAGGTGGCAATCGCCGCCTCTGGATGAGCCGCCAGATTGGCCGCAACCTGATCGATGATCGCTGGCGGAATCAACGGCTCGTCACCCTGGACATTCACCACTATCGCGTTGCCGGCCAAGCCCAACTGGCTCGCCACTTCAGCTAAACGATCGGTACCCGAGTTGTGATCCTCACGAGTCAACAACACCTCGGCACCAAAGCCACGGCAGGCCTCGACGATGCGCGCATCGTCAGTGGCGATCACCACACGTTGGGCGCTGCTTTTCCGAGCTTGCTCCCAGACGTGCTGAACCATCGGCTTGCCGGCAATCTCTTGCAACGGCTTGCCAGGCAGTCGGCTGGAAGCGAACCGCGCAGGAATAACAACGGTGAAGGCGATGCTCATTTACTTGTCCAAACGTTCATCGACATTGAGGCTGCGCGCTTCGTTTTCCAGCATCACCGGAATTCCGTCACGCACGGGAAAGGCCAGAGCATCGGCCTTGCAGATCAGCTCGGATTTATCATCGGCGAGCTTGAGCGGACCTTTGCACAGTGGGCAGGCGAGGATATCGAGTAGTTTCGGGTCCATAGGGAGTCCTTGAAAGCTGTTTAACTGCGTACCGGTTGCACAGGAACGGACGGCGCCCAGCGATCCTGCGCCCGGAGAACATTCAGCAGCGCTACGAATGAGCGGGGAGCAAACGCGCCAATTGTGCATCGAACCAGGCCAGGAAAGCTGGCGAAGGCACGGCATCCACCGCCAGATACCACCAATCAGCGGCGGCAAAAGCGCGGCACTTCACCGCGTCCTTCTCGGTCATCACGACAGGTTGCGAAGGGCTGAAATTCAGCTGTTCGGCGCCAAACTGCGCATGATCGGCAAAGGCATGCGGAATCGGTCGCCAGTGTAACGCCTCGAGCGTATTGAAGAAACGCTGCGGGTTGCCGATGCCAGCGACAGCGTGCAGCACCTGGCCGGCCGGGAAATGCGTGAGCGGATAACGTTCACCGCTGACCAGGTTAACCAGCGCCGTCGGTTGCAGCTTAAAGGCGTAGCCGTCGTCAGCATCGGCTAGCGCACCGTTGTACAACACCGCGTCCACGCTCTGCAGGCGCTCGACTGGCTCGCGCAAGGGCCCGGCCGGCAGGCAGCGGCGATTCCCGAGGCCGCGCGCTGCATCGATCAACACCAGTTCAAGCTCGCGCGCCAGACGGTAATGCTGTAGCCCATCGTCACAGAGAATCAGGTCCAGCGGCTCGGCCTCGAGCAAGGCGCGCACCGCCCGCGACCGATCCGGGTCGATCATCAGCGGCACGCCACTGCGCTGGACGATCAACAAAGGTTCATCGCCCGCCTCGCTGGCGCTTTGCTCCGCTCTCACTCGCCAAGGCAAGTGAGCAGGCGTTGCGCCATAGCCACGGCTAACCACGCCGACCTTGAGACCACGAGCCCGGCAATGCTCGATCAAGCAGAGAATCAGAGGCGTTTTACCAGTGCCGCCCACAGTGATATTGCCCACCACCACCACGGGTACTGGAGCTTGATAAATCTCACCCTCGCCCACCAGGAACCGACTGCGCTTGCGCTGCACCACCACACGGTAGAGCCATTCCAGCGGGCGTAGCAGGGCCAGAGCCGGATGGCCGAGATACCAGGCGTCAAGCAGGCGCTCGGAGAAGGCCATCAGAACTGCGGCTTCACTGATTGGGCAGCCATCAGGGAGCCGCCTGCGCCTCAACGGTGGTGATGCGCAAATGGCTGAAGCCGAGCTTGCCGGCCGCGTCCATTGCCGTAATCACCGCCTGGTGGGCGGTTTTGCCGTCAGCACTGATGGTCAACGGCAAACTGTTGTCACCCTCAGACTCCTTCTGCAAAGCCGCCATCAGGGTGTTCAGATCATTCTTCAGCAGCGCCTGACCATTCAGCGTATAGCTGCCATCGGCACCAATCGCCACCTCCAACTGCTTCAGCTCACTCGGTTGCGGCGGCGTGCCGCTAGCGGCTTCCGGCAGCTCGATTTTAAGTTGGGTTGGCCGGCTGAAACTGGTGGTCACCACGAAGAACAGCAACAAGACGAAGATCACATCGATCAACGATGTCAGATTGAGAAAGACCTCATCGCGGGCCGCTCCGCCCGCTCTACGGCGGAACTTCACGGTTTAGCGTCCTCAGCGAAATCGACTTCCCGATCGCCCTGCACCACTTCCACCAGCTTGATCGCTTCCTGCTCCATCGCGATCACGATTTCATCGATCCGGCGCAGCAAATAACGATGAAAGAACACCGCCGGAATCGCCACGATCAGGCCCGCAGCCGTGGTAACCAGCGCCTTGGCGATACCGCCGGCGAGTACCGGGGCATTGGCCATGCCGTTATCCATAAAGCCGCTGAAAATTTCGATCATGCCAAACACTGTGCCAAGCAGGCCGAGTAACGGCGCCATGGCAGCAATGGTGCCGAGGGCATTCAGGTAGCGCTCCAGTTCATGAATGACCCGGCTGGCTGACTCCTCGATGCACTCTTTCATGATCTCGCGACCATGCTTGGAGTTGGCCAAACCGGCGGCCAAGATCTGGCCCAATGGCGAGTGGTGGCGCAACTCCTTGAGCTTCTCCTTGCCGAGTTGCTTGTCCTTGATCCAGCGCCAAACCTGCCCAAGCAGATGCGGCGGAGCAATCCGGCTAACTCGCAGAGTCCACAGACGCTCGGCAGTGATAGCCATGGCTGCGATGGAACATAGAATAATCGGCAGCATCATCCAGCCGCCTGCTTTGACTAGCTCCCACACGGTGTTGGCTCTCCTCGGAAAAGTGGCGCCACTCTAGCATAGGGTCGCAGTGTCGCCGACCGCCGCGGTTCTCATTTTTCCCGCCAAAATCGCCTCTGTTCACGCAAGCCTTGCGCCGACGAATGGGCACCTAATTCAAAACGCAGAGCACCGCTTTTAACGCTATCGAAAACCTCCAGCGACAAAGCTCGATAGCGCGCAATTACCTGAGGATGCGGATGACCAAAGGTGTTGTTATGACCACGGGAGATCAGCACCATGCGCGGCGCAACAGCGTGCAAGAAGGCCGGTGACGAAGAACTGCGACTGCCGTGATGCGGCGCCTGCAACCAGTCGGCGCGCAGGTCACGGCCACTCTCGATCAAGGCCCGCTCCGTACGACTGTCGATATCGCCGGTCAGCAGCAGACGTTCACCGTTCGCCTCGACCATCAGCACGCAGGAGGACTGGTTACCCGCCGCGGCTTGCAGCCAACGCCAGGTCGTGAAGCGTACAGAGTCCCACTCCCAACTGGCACCATCGATACAGGGCCGCGCCGCCAACTCTACCGGCAGAACTGCCGCCTCACCGCTCAATACCTGCTTAACCGGCATGCCGCGCCGAACAACCAGCGCTCCACCGGCGTGATCGCTATCGGCATGACTCAGCAGCAGCAAATCCAACTGGCTAACGCCTAATTTGCGTATGGACGGCAGCACTACGCGCTCACCCAGATCGAAATCCCCATAACGCGGGCCGGCGTCATACAACAACGCATGCTCATGGGTACGCAGGAGAAAAGAGAGTCCCTGCCCGACATCCAACTGCCAGACCTCAACTCGCCCAGCCGGGGGCTCATGCAATGGCGGAAAGAACAACGGCAGCAACAACGCCAGCCCCAAACCGCGTAATGGCACACCACTCGGCAGCAGCAACAGTAATACACCCAGACTGCCAAGCAGCCAGGCCCACAACGGCAATGCAGGCGCAAGCCAGGCCGGTAGCCAGGTGGCGATCTGCGCCAGCACGAGAAATAACAACTCGAGCAGGCCACCGGCAAGCCAGAGCAACATCTCACCAAGCCAAGGAATCGGTAATAGCAAAGTGCCCAACAAAGCCAACGGCACCACGACCAAGCTGACCCAAGGCACAGCGAGCAAATTCGCCAGCGGGCCACTGACGCTGATTGGCAAACCCAGCGCCAGCAGCAGAGGTAACAGACCGATAGCCATCGTCCATTGCGCACGTCCCCAAGTGTTCCACCAGGACCAGGCACCCAGCCGCCCGCTAAAAACCCAGGCCAGAATCGCCACAGCAGCGAATGAAAGCCAAAAACCCGCCTGCAAGCTGGCCAGTGGCTCAGTTAGCAGCACCATATTCAGCGCCAGCAGCAAGGGCATCCAGACACCCAAATGCCGAAAACGCAGCCTCCAGAGCAACACCACAGCCACCATCACACAGGCGCGCCGAACGGGTACATCGAAGCCGGCCAGCAAGCCATAACCGAGGGCTCCTGCAAAAGCCAGAGTGCAGGCCCAGGGCAACCAGGGGAACATTCGTGGCCAGCAGCCAAAACGCGCCAAGCCGGCGACCAGGCCATAAATCAACGCCGCCAGCAGCGCGATATGCTGACCCGAGATCACCAGCAGATGCACGGTTCCGGTGTCCTGCAGCAGGCGCCAATCGGCCCTGGACAATCCGGAATCATCACCCAACACCAAAGCAGCCAAGGCGCCCTGCCGCCCGTGCGCATCGACACCGAGCAAACGTCCACGCAAAGCATCTCGCCACGCCGATGGCCCTTGCGCGGGAATCAGCAACTCGCCGCGTTTGACCGTGCCACCCGCACCGATCCGCTGCGCCAGTAGCCAAGCCTCGTAATCGAAGGTTTGCGGGTTGACCAACCCTCGCGGCCGCTTCAGCTTTACCGCCAGGCGCCAACGCTCCCCGGCATGCAATTCAGGACCGTCGTGCCAGGCCAGACGCAGAAGATTCGGCAGCCGCGCGCGGCGCGACTCGGCACCTTGCAACTGAAAGCGCACTATGCCGTCACGGATTTCCGGCAAACCAACCACCTGCCCTTCCAGCCACAGCGTCTGCCCATCCAAGCTGACAGCCAGGCGATCCTCCAGCGCCCAGTGCGCCGAAGCGCAGGCCCAAGTAAAACCGAACAGGATGAACGCCACGGGATAACTGCGAAATGGCAGCAGCATCAGCCCCACGACAGGCAAGACCCACAGCAGCCAAGTGGGCGGCAATACGGGAAGAACCCGCAAGAGCAAAAGCCCTGCGGCAAGCGCCAACATCCCTGTGCGCATATGATCGAGCTCCTGAGTACTTCATCCCTGAATCAGACGGCGCTGACCCAACTCTACTTATTTGTTGTCACAAAGTGAGAAAGTAGAACGTCCACAATCTAGGCATAATCGACGTTTTACGTCCTGCCTAGAGAGCCCTTATGCCGCGCCGCCTGTTCAAGCGCTACATGCCCAATCCAGACAGCATCAGGGAACATAAGTCTCTACGCTTTCTTGGCAGCTTGATGCACGACCCCAATCTCTGGCACCTGAACCGCCATTCCGTGGCCCGTGCCATGGCCATGGGGCTCTTCGCTGCATTTATCCCCCTGCCCCTGCAAATGCTGCTTGCAGCCTGTCTCGCGGTGATGGCTCGCGGCAATCTGCCCATCGCGGTTGGGCTGGTGTGGTTGACCAACCCCATCACTATGCCGCCCGTTTTTTACTGTACCTACAAGATGGGCGCCTGGATCTTACAAGTTCCGGCGGATGAGATCAGCGGGCAGCTCTGGCCACGGATCAGCCACTTTTTCGACCAGCCGTCCTGGGAGCTGATCCAATTGCTGTGGAAACCCATTCTGCAGCCGTTCTTGCTCGGCTCGGTTGTGTGCGGCGTACTCGCGGGGATCAGTGCCTATGTGCTGACCATGCTCTATTGGCGCTGGTGGGTGCGGCATAGCTGGCAGAAACGTCAGGCCGCCCGGCTTCAGCGCAATGCGTCCAATCCCGCCGATTGAACATGAAAAACGCCGCTAGCAAGCGGCGTTTTTCATTTCCGTACAGATTATTCGTAGCGCAAGGCTTCCGCCGGCTGAATCTGCGCAGCACGCCAGGACGGATAGAGCGTCGCCAAGAAACTCAGGGTGAACGCCGCCGCGCAAATCAGCACGACATCGAAGCTCTGCAGGTCGGAAGGCAGGTTGCTCACGAAGTAGACGTCAGAGCTGAAAATGCGCTGGCCACTGACTTTCTCCAGCCAGCCGACCACGGCACTGACATTCAGGGCCGCGATCACGCCCAGCACGCCACCGATCAACGTCCCAATCACCCCGATCACCGTGCCCTGAACCATGAACACCCCCATGATCTGCCGCGGCGTGGCGCCCAAGGTCCGCAGGATCGCGATGTCCCCTCCCTTATCGGCCACCACCATGATCAACGTGGCAATGATATTGAACGCCGCCACTGCCACGATCAGCAGCAGCAGCAAACCGATCATGGTTTTTTCCATTTTCATGGCGCTGAACAGGCTGCCTTGGGTACGCGTCCAATCGCTGGCGCGGTAGTCCGCGCCCAGCTCATTGGCTATCGCCGCGGAGACCTGCGGCGCCTGGTACAGATCCTTCAACGCCAGTCGCACACTCTGCACCTGCCCCGGCTGCATACGCTGCATTTGCGCGGCATCGGCCACATGGATCAGCGCCAGCGAGCTGTCCAGCTCGGCGCCCACCTTGAACACCCCGACCACATTGAGTCGCTGCATCCGCGGAGTAATGCCGCCCGGGGCCGAGCTGACCTCCGGGATAATGACGGTCAACTTATCGCCGACATTCAGGCGAAAGCGCCGAGCGGTGATTTCCCCAATAACGATGCCAAACTCGCCCGGTTTCAAATCATCCAAATGACCTTGCACGATGTGCTGGCCGATAATCGAAACCTTGGTCTCTTCCCGCGGATCGACACCATTGATCTGGATCGGCTGCATTGCGCCCTTGTACGACAGCATGCCCTCCAACTCGCTGAACGGCACCGCCGCGACCACCTGCGGGTTCTTCATCGCCGCGGCGGCGACCGCATGCCAATCCCCCAGTGGCTGCCCCCCGGCAATGGTTGCGTGCGGCACCATGCCGAGAATCCGCGAGCTCATTTCCTTCTGGAAGCCGTTCATCACCGACAGCACCACGATCATCGCCAGTACGCCCAAGGCGAGACCGATCATCGAGGTCAACGAGATAAATGAGATAAAATGGTTGCGGCGCTTGGCGCGGGTATAGCGCATGCCGATGAAGATGGGGAGCGGTCTGAACATTCGCGAAAGCACCGAGAAAAGTGGGAGAAGCTCGTGGTTAATTGCCGCTTAAACGCTATTCACGATCCCGCGAGCCAAGCTCAGGTGAGGCGAAATCGGGTTAAAAAACGCAGTTCACCGAGGGTAAATGAGCAGTTTGGTCCGATCTCAACGCCGTATGGCCGACACGCAGCAGATCATGAACAGGTTCTAAGCGGCGACCAGTCGGCCGTCTTCCAAACGCAGCACGCGATCCATCTGCCGCGCGAGATCCATATCGTGAGTTACCACCAAAAATGCCGTTTTCGATGCAGTGCTCAGCTCGCGCATCAAATCCTGGATACCTTGCGCCGTATGGTGATCGAGGTTGCCGGTCGGCTCATCGAGCAACACCAGGCCTGGCTGGTTGACCAAGGCACGAGCGATGGCCACCCGCTGGCGCTCGCCACCGGACAACTCTGCTGGCTTGTGCGCCAGACGATGGCCCAAACCAACCCGCTCAAGCAACGCCGTCGCCCGCTGGCGCGCCTCAAGAATCGCGACACGCCCGATCAGCAACGGCATGCAGACGTTTTCCAATGCAGTGAATTCCGGCAGCAAGTGGTGGAACTGGTACACGAACCCAAGAGCACGATTACGCAGCAGACCACGGGCTTTTTCATTCAAGGCCGAGAGTTCTTCGCCGGCCAGCCAGACGCTGCCGCTGCTGGGCGTATCCAGGCCGCCGAGCATGTTCAGCAACGTGCTCTTACCTGAGCCAGAACTGCCGACAATCGCCACCCGCTCGCCCGGGTGCAACTCCAGCTCAAGACCAGCGAGCACCACCACCGACTGCGGGCCTTCCTCGTAGTTCTTGCCCAGATTGCGGCAGCTCAAAACAGCTCGTTTTTGCATAGCTAAGTCACTCATAACGTAGCGCCTCCGCAGGCTGGGTGCGCGCCGCACGCCAGGCCGGATAGAGAGTGGCGAGGAAGCTCAGCAGCAACGCAGCGGCACAAACCAGCAACACGTCTTCGCTCATCAGCTTCGAAGGTAAGTAGTCGATGAAGTACACATCGGCATTGAGGAATTTGAGACCCAGCAGGCGCTCAAGCGCAGCGATCCAACTGCTCACGTTCAGCGCCGAGATAATCCCGAGCACTGCGCCAATGAAGGTTCCGACGACGCCGATTACCGTACCTTGCACCATGAAAATCCGCATGATCTGCCGCGGTGTGGCACCCAGCGTGCGCAGAATGGCGATGTCACCTTTTTTGTCGGTGACCACCATGACCAGCGTGGAGATGATATTGAACGCCGCCACCGCAACGATCAGCAGCAGCAGCAGACCGATCATGGCCTTCTCCATGCGGATGGCCTGATACAGGTTGCCGTGGGTACGGGTCCAATCCCGCGCGTAGTAATCCTTGTCGCCCAATTGCCCGGCTATCTCCCAGGCAGTGCGCGGGGCCTGGAACAAATCAGCGAACTTCAGACGCAGCCCCTGCACCTGATCAGCCTGCCAGCGATGCAGCCGGGCAATGTCGTTGAGATTGGTCAGCGCCAGATAACCGTCGATCTCACCAGCACCCACATGGAAAATACCGACCACCGTGAAGCGTTTCAGCCGCGGAAACATGCCAGCCGGCGTTACCGTGACTTCTGGGGCCACGAAGGTGATCTTGTCGCCAATGACCACGCCCAACTTGGCTGCGGCCTTATCGCCGATAACGATGCCGAAGGCACCTGGTTTGAGGTCGTCGAGACTGCCTTGCAGGAAGAACTTGTCGATGATCGACACCTTGCGCTCTTCCTGCGGATCCACTGCATTGATCAGCACCTTCTGCACTTTGCCATCGTGGGTCAGCAGGCCCTGCATCTGGGTGAAAGGCGCGACAGCCAGCACTTGCGGGTGCTTAAGCACCTTGCTGGCCATGCTACGCCAGTCGTTGATCGGCTCGGCCGACTCGACAGTGGCGTGCGGTACCATGCCGAGCACACGCGTACGCATCTCGTAATCGAAGCCATTCATCACCGACAACACCACAATCATCACCAGCACGCCCAGGGCGAGGCCGATCATCGAAGTGAGGGAGATAAACGACACGAAGTGGTTGCGGCGTTTTGCGCGCGTATAACGTGCGCCGATAAATACGGACAGCGGTCTGAACATAGAAGGAGTTGATTCGCTGGCGAAAGAAGAGACGTCCTTGTGGCGAGGCTTGGCGAGCGGCCTTACACTCAGACCACCACTGTTGCCATGGGTTCGCCATGACGTCACAAGATGAAGATGATCGCCGCGAATACTATCGTATCGAGGACACGATCGCACTGGAATTCAGCCAACT
>JBOICE010000296.1:0-4694 GCA_050739815.1 Pseudomonas sp.
GCGCCACCCGCCCCCAGCACCAGCGAGGGCCGCAGCACCACGGCGGAAATACCCAGCGCGAGCAGGTGCGCATCCGCCGCGGCTTTACTGGCGAGAAAGGTAATGTCCGGCTGCTCTGCCGCACCCAGTGCGGAAATCTGTAAAACACGCGTACCGTGAGCGGCGGCGAGATCGAACAGCGCGCATGCACCGCGATCCTGAACCTGCCTCAGCGCCTGAGCATCGGTGCTGAGCAGACCTGCGGCGTTGATCAACAGATTGACCTGTTCCGGCCAGTCGAAATGCTTTGGGTTCTCGGCGAGCAACGCCAGATCGAGCGCGCGCCACTCGACCGCAGGCAATGCCAGCTGTTGCGCGCACCTGCTGGTCGCTACCAGGGTATGGCCAGCGGCAGTCAGGGCGCTAAGCAGTTGGCGTCCGATAAACCCCGTGGCGCCAACCAACAGAATCCGCATCAGGCCGGCTTCGCACCCATCAGGCCGAGGATCACCAGCAGTAGCAGCAGAATCAACGTGGCGTACGCAAGGTTGAAGCGCAGCAGCCGCGGCGCAGCCGGCGTATCACCCAGCGCTTCCCAGGCCGCGAGACGACCGGCCAGCAGCAGGCCGAAGAGGATCAGCAGAGCAAACAGCACGGCACTGCCGAGCAACCACAACTGCCCCAACGGCCAGCCGACCCCATGCACCAACTGCCAACCGCTGGCGGGCAAGGTCACGGCCAGTACGCCCATGACCGGCAGGCTGATCAAACGGGTACGGCGCAGTTTGCGTGGCAGCACGCCCGGCTCGGCGCGCCGGCTGGCCTTCCACAGCAGCAGCATATGGGCAACCACGCCGAGCGGCAGCAGGATGGCGGGCAGACTGTGGAGAATCTTCAGTAGCAGGTAGTGATCCATCGTTGCGTCCCTGTCAGTAATCTCATTGAGCCTAGAAGGCTGGCCGGTTGCAGTCGACGCTCAGACCGGTCATCCCGCATAACCTGTTCGCGACCCGCTGCGTAGCCTGAACCGGCTATCAACCGAGAAACAGCAGGTAAGCCGGATTGTCGCTCTCATCCCAATACGGGTAGCCGATATCCTCCAGCGCCGTCGGCACCAGATGGCGCTCGCCCGTCGGCACCTGCAGACCCACCACCACACGCCCATCGGCAGCGCCGTGGTTGCGGTAATGGAACATCGAGATATTCCAGCGCCCGCCCAGCTTGTGCAGGAAGTTGAACAACGCGCCCGGCCGCTCGGGGAACTCGAAGCGATACACCACCTCATCGCTGACCCGTACCGCATGGCCACCGACCATGTGCCGAATATGCAGCTTGGCCAGCTCGTTGTCGGTCAGGTCGAGCACCGGGAAACCCTGCGCCTGCAGGTTTTTCACCAGGGCCTCACGCGGGTCGGTCTCGGGGTGGGTCTGCACGCCGACGAAGATGTGCGCCTCTTTGTCGGTGTGGTAGCGGTAATTGAACTCGGTGATCTGCCGCTTGCCGATGGCCTCGCAGAACGCCTTGAAACTGCCCGGCTTCTCCGGGATGGTCACCGCGATGATCGCCTCGCGACCTTCACCCAACTCGGCGCGCTCGGCGACATGGCGCAGACGGTCGAAGTTGACGTTGGCGCCCGAATCGATAGCCACCAGCACCTGATTGACGCAACCTTCGCGCTCGACGTATTTCTTGATCCCCGCCACGCCCAGGGCGCCGGCAGGCTCGGTGATCGAGCGCGTGTCGTCGTAGATGTCCTTGATCGCCGCACAGATCTCGTCGGTGCTGACCGTCAGCACCTCATCGACATAGTCGCGGCAGATATCGAAGGTGTGCTTGCCGATCTGCGCCACCGCCACGCCATCGGCGAACAAGCCGACCTGGCTCAGCACCACGCGCTCGCCGGCGGCCATTGCCGCTTGCAGACAGTTGGAGTCATCCGGCTCGACGCCGATGATCTTGATCTCCGGGCGCAGGTATTTAACGTAGGCGGCGATACCCGCGATCAGCCCACCGCCACCGACCGGAACGAAGATCGCGTCCAGTTGACCGGGGTGCTGGCGAAGGATTTCCATGGCGACCGTGCCCTGGCC
This sequence comes from Pseudomonas sp., assembly GCA_050739815.1. Lineage (GTDB taxonomy): Bacteria > Pseudomonadota > Gammaproteobacteria > Pseudomonadales > Pseudomonadaceae > Aquipseudomonas. The sequence goes on from JBOICE010000296.1 coordinate 2,070, forward strand.
GGCGATGGTGTGCGGGTCATCGTAGGGGTGAACGTAGACGTAGCCCCTTTCCTCGACCAGCTTCAGCGAGTACGCAAGCGCCTCGGGAAAGGAGTCGCCATGCAGCACCACCTTGCCACCGCGCGAACGCACGCCATGCACCTTGATTTCCGGGGTGGTCTTGGGCATGACGATAGTCGCCTTGATGCCCAGCACCTTCGCCGCCAAAGCCAGACCCTGGGCGTGATTACCCGCCGAGGCCGTCACCACGCCGCGCGCCAGCTCCACCGCGGTCAATTGCGCGAGCTTGTTGTAAGCGCCGCGAATCTTGAAGGAGAACACCGGCTGCAGGTCTTCGCGCTTGAGCAGAATCTGGTTGCCCAGCCGCTCGGATAGCTGATGAGCCGGTTGCAGGGGGGTTTCCACCGCGATGTCATAGACGCGCGAGGTAAGGATCTTCTTGACGTACTGTTCGAGCATCGAGAGGCATCGCAGGCAGGCTTGCAGGGAGCACGGAGTCTACCCCAGGCATCCGCCGAACGACCATACGAATCAGGCGGCGCAAGGAGAGCAACAGTAAGACCAGGCGGAAACAGTCGGAAAAACACCGTTCAGGCGTTGCAGAAGCGCATGCTGAGCCGGTTTTTAACGCCCCATGCTCGAGCGCAGGAGTTTTCACACCACCTGAAACCCAGGGGTTTTGCCGCGCTATGCCGCTATAATCCACGCCTTCAGTTTTTCCGTTCGCCGTGGAGCCCGCATGACCCAGGATCAGCTCAAACAAGCAGTAGCGCAGGCCGCTGTTGACTTCATCCTTCCGCAACTCGATGACAAGAGCATCGTCGGGGTCGGCACCGGCTCCACCGCCAACTGCTTCATCGACGCACTGGCCCAGCATAAAGCCGCCTTCGACGGTGCCGTGGCCAGCTCGGAAGCCACCGCGCAGCGCCTGAAAGGCCACGGCATTCCAGTCTACGAGCTGAATACCGTCAGCGATCTGGAGTTCTACGTGGACGGCTGCGATGAGAGCAACGAACACTTGGCGCTGATCAAGGGCGGCGGTGCGGCACTGACTCGCGAGAAAATTGTCGCGGCAGTCGCCAAGACCTTCGTCTGCATCGCCGACGGCAGCAAACTGGTGCCACGGCTCGGCACCTTTCCGCTGCCGGTGGAAGTCATCCCCATGGCCCGCAGCCATGTTGCCCGGGAACTGGTCAAGCTCGGTGGCGATCCGGTGTACCGCGACGGGGTGATCACCGACAACGGCAACATCATCATCGACGTCTTCAACCTGCAGATCAGCAACCCCAGCGAGCTCGAAGCGCAGATCAACGCCATAGTCGGCGTGGTCTGCAATGGCTTGTTCGCCGCACGCCCGGCTGACTTGCTGCTGCTTGGCACCAGTGACGGGGTTAAAACCCTGCGCCGCTGATCGACCGCAACTGGCCGTTACGCGAATGGGGGCTAGCCTGAATCAGGCTCCCCCCATCAGCGACCAGGAGGTCAGCCATGGCTAGCAAATTCCATCTGAAGAAGGCCAGCGACGGCCAGTTCCATTTCAACCTGCTCGCCGGCAACGGCGAGATCATCCTCACCAGCGAACTGTATAAGGCCAAAGACTCGGCCCTGAGCGGCATCGAGTCGGTGCGCAAGAATGTCAGCCGCGAAGGCGCCTTCGAAGTCAAAGCCGCCAGCAACGGCAAGCAGCACTTCGTACTCAAGGCCAGCAATGGCCAGGTGATCGGGCAAAGCCAGATGTACAGCACGCCAGCCAGTTGCACACAGGGCATACAGTCGGTGACCAGCAACGCCCCCACCGCCGCCTTGCAGGACGACAGCTGAAGCCAGGCAGGCGCATTTAGTCGACCGGTTTCCTGAACAGGTAAAACAGGTTCGGCTCGCTGACCAGATAGATATTGCCAGCTTCGTCGCTGGCAATACCTTCGGCTTGCGGTACGGATTTCTTCAGCCCGTGCCGACCGCGCAACAGCGACAGGCTGCTGATCGGCCGGCCGTCGGCATTCAGCTCCAGCACCAGCCGCGACTCATCGGAAAGCGCCAACAGATGGCCGCTGCGGGTGTCGAAATCGAGACTCGACAAGTCACGGACGAACAAACCGGCATCGCGCTCGGGGTCATCGACCACATGCACGGCGAAGGGACGCTCTGAATTGGTATGGGGAAAGCCCTGCACCTCATAGATGCGCACCGGGTCGCGCTCCTTGGCGACGAACAGGCGTTCGCCGACAGGATCGTAGGCCAACCCCTCGAAACCCTTGTTGCCACTGAGACCGATACCCAGCGTCAACTGCTCGGCATCGGCAGCCTCGATCGGTGCCGAGCCTTCGTCCAGGCGCACCTTGATCAGACGCTGCTCGCGCTCGTCGGTGATCACATAGAGCCCCCGACTTATGTACTCGATGGCCTCAGGATCGCCAAACCCCTGCAAGGGAATACGCCGCAGTATCCGCCCCTCCAGCGACAACTCGATGAGCTGCGCATTCTGGTTGGTGACGGTGAACAGCGTCTTGCGGTCCGGATCGTAGGTCAGCGCGGAAACATCATCCTCCAGCCCGGCAATCGGCTGCGCTTCGATGACCACCCGATAATCCGGCAGCCAGATCGAAACAGCCCGCCACTCGCTGC
>JBOICE010000297.1:0-3418 GCA_050739815.1 Pseudomonas sp.
GATCATCGAGCCCATGCCGCCATCCGGCGTGGCGGCTGTTATGAACACTCCCGAAATCCGCATGGAAAGCGCCCGTGAGCAGCCGCCCGCTGCAAGCGCAAACACCACCGAGCAGTCCCAGGGTCGCGGCCCCAGAGTGACCATCATCGAGGATAGCGACGCCTCAAGCCGCGAAGCGCGAAACACGGAAATGCGTGAAGATGCCCTGCAAAGCAAACGCGACAGCTATGCACCGCGGGACTCAAACGCGTTATCCGATGTATCCACCTAGGGCTCCAAGGCCGGCAGCGAGCGGACTCATCCTGATGCGAGTCGAATGCCAGTCAACCAAGCCGAGTGGCGCGCCCTACAACCGTCCAACCCTCGGGTAGAATGCCCGCTCCTTTACCCCGACTGCTGCCCCGCCCATGACCGACTCCGCCAACACCCGCGCCACCCCCCTCCCAGTCGCCATCATTGGCGGTGGCCCCGCCGGGCTGATGGCGGCAGAAGTGCTGGCGCTGGCCGGGGTCAAGGTCGAGCTGTTCGATGCCATGCCCTCGGTCGGCCGCAAGTTTCTGCTGGCGGGCGTCGGCGGCATGAATATCACCCACTCCGAGCCGCAAGAGTCGTTTCTCTCCCGCTACGGCACGCGCCGCCCGCAGCTCGAAGCGCTGCTGGCAGACTTCGGCGCCGAGCAGTTGTGCGAGTGGATTCATGGCCTGGGCATCGAGACCTTCATCGGCAGCTCCGGCCGGGTGTTCCCCACCGATATGAAAGCCGCACCCTTGCTGCGGGCCTGGCTGAAGCGCCTGCGCGAACTCGGCGTGAGCATCCATACCCGCCAGCGTTGGCTCGGCTGGCAGGCCGATGGCCGCCTGCGTATCGCCGGCCCCGAGGGCGAACGGGCCGTCGGCGCCGCTGCCGTGCTGTTGGCAGTCGGCGGCGGTAGTTGGGCGCGGCTGGGTTCCGATGGCGCCTGGGTGCCCCTGCTGGAGCGGCGTGGCGTGCAGTTGGCGCCTTTGCAGCCGAGCAATTGCGGCTTCGAAGTGGCCGGTTGGAGCCCGTTTTTCCGGGAGAAATTCGCCGGGGCACCCGTCAAGTCGACGGCCATTCGCCTGGATCAGGAAGCACCGCGCTTGGGTGAGTTCGTGGTCACCGCCCAAGGCGTCGAGGGCAGCTTGATCTATGCGCTGTCCGCGCCGATTCGTGAGCGCATCAATAGCGCGGGTACGGCGACCGTCCTGCTCGATCTGCTGCCGCAGAAAACCCTGCAACAGGTCGAAGCGCTGCTAGGTAAACCGCGTGGCAGCAAATCGCTGAGTAACCACCTGCGCAGCCAGCTGGGTCTCGAAGGTGTGCGGGCCGGGCTGTTGCGTGAACTCAGCGACGCCACGACCTTCGCCGACCCGGCCCTGCTCGCCGCGGCGATCAAGGCGCTACCGCTGACACTGGTGAAAACCCGCCCGCTGGACGAGGCGATCAGCAGCGCTGGCGGCGTGCCCTTCGAGGCCTTGGATCGGCACTTGATGCTGCGCCAACTGCCTGGGGTGTTCTGCGCCGGCGAAATGCTCGACTGGGAAGCCCCCACCGGCGGCTACTTGCTGACGGCCTGCTTCGCCAGCGGGCGGGCGGCGGGGCTGGGGATGTTGCAGTGGTTGCGCCGCTAAAAGGCTGGCATCTGGCCATTACTGCGCTTATGCTCGCCCGCCTCGACAAGGATGTCTGAGCCTATTCCCCTGTGCATCCTTGCGGGAGAGCGCGCGCCCAGCGAGCGCCCTTAACTGCAAACCCTGCAAACAATAAGGAGTCAAGGATGCTGAAACACCTCTCTCTGGCCGCCATTCTGGCCATCGCCGCCCTCGCTACTGGTTGCGCCTCCGTGCCCATGGCCGATGTGGCTCAGGACACTCAGGCAAAAACCTTCAACACACCTGCCGATCAAGCCAACATCTACCTCTACCGCAACGAGAACATGGGGGCCGCTGTAAAGATGGATGTCTCGTTGAATGGCAAGCAGGTCGGTACGACCGTCGCCAATACCTATCTGGTTTTGGCTGTGCCCGCCGGCCAGCACACCCTGAAGTCCTCCGCTGAAAACGATTCTGAGCTGCAACTCTCCACCGAAGCCGGCAAGAACTACTTCGTCTGGCAAGAGGTGAAGATGGGCGTGCTCTACGCACGCAACCAACTGCAGTTGGTGGATGAAGCCAAAGGGAAAGAGGGTGTTACTGAGTGCAAGCTGATTCAGGCTGCTCAGTAAACCCGCGGGTGCGGTTTAAACCGCACCCTGCTCTAGCGAATGCAAATAACTGGACTGCCGTACCATATTCATCAAAAGACATCGAGCATGGGCCCTCCATGCCGCTGACGTGCCGCTCCACCTTGGCGGGTATCGCCGATCACCGCTATATGGAGCGCGCGCTCTAGGATAGGCTTGCCATCGGCCAGGCCCCAGCAGAGGCGCCGGCCGCAACCGTCGATAGGCCTGTTCGCACGAAGACCGAAGCACCACCCAGATGCTGGATACCGTCGAACTCAAAGCCTTCGTCCCGGCCAAGGACTAGCAACTCTCCAAGCAGTTCTACCTGGACCTGGGCCTCAGCCCGGCTGGGAGCTCGGACGAGGTGAGCTATTTTCATCTCGGCGATTGCAGCTTTCTGCTGCAGAATTTTTATGTGCCTGAGCTCGCGAACAATTTCATGCTGCATTTGCTGGTCAAGGACGTTGATGCCTGGTGGCAACACGTGCAGAGCGCAAAGCTGGCAGACAAGTACGGCGTGCGTCTGGTGCCGCCGGCCCTACAGCCCTGGGGCATGCGCGACTTCGTGCTGATCGACCCGAGCGGCGTGCTGTGGCGCATTGCGCAGAACACTTAAGCGCAGAGGGCACGCTCAAGAGCCCTTCACCCGTCACTCCCGCGAAGGCGGGAAGCCAGTAAATAGCAGACGCGGAGCGCCCTCGGCGGCATCCCCACGCGGAGCCTGAGAACGATCAACTGTCCCCTCTCCCGTCAGGAGAGGGGCTGGCCTCACTTCAGGTACCAGCCCCAAGGCTCACGGCCGACATACTCGGTCACCTGTTTCACTTCCAGGTAATTCTCCAGCCCCCAGCGCCCCAGCTCACGGCCAATGCCGCTGTGCTTCATGCCGCCCCAGGGCGCCTGGCTGAAGGTCGGCTGCGAACAGTTGACCCAGACGATGCCGGCGCGCAGCAAGTTGGCCACCCGTGCTGCGCGCTGCAGATCGCTGCTCATCACCGCCCCGGCCAGGCCGAAACGGCTGGCGTTGGCCATGCGCACGGCATCCTCTTCACGCTCGAAGCGCTTGATGCAGAGCAGTGGGCCGAACACTTCTTCGCGCCAGATGCTGCTGTTCTCCGCTGGCTCATCGAAGATCGTCGGCTCGATGAAATACCCGCTCGGCAAATGCGCCGGGCG
>JBOICE010000298.1:0-6237 GCA_050739815.1 Pseudomonas sp.
GTATGGAGCATGACGACCAGCGCGCCGAGCATGATGCGCTTTGCGTGCAGGACGAAGAGAGCATGGAGCGCAGCTGCACCGGCCATGAAGGCGGTCAGATACATGACGACTACGGCTGTGAAGACAGCCCTCGGCACGCCCGGAGGAGCTCCCGGGAGATATTCGGCGAGGAGCGCGCGGACATCCACGTCCGGTCCGGCGAGCCATCGTTGGTAGATCCAGAGGCTCGCAGCAGCCGCGGCCCATACGCTGTACAATACGAGCGCACCGGCGAGCACCTTGAGCGCAACCAATCGCCCGGAACCGATTGGACGAGCTCCAGCAAATACATCCAAACGGGTATGACCTTGCTTGCGCTGGAGCCCGAATAGTGAGCGAACCGTTACCCACATCGGGATTACGAAGCCGAACGCCATCCACCAGACGAGAACCACCTCCGCCCCTCCGGGTCCGCTGGCAATCGCGAAGACGACGAACGTGAGCGCCGCCATGAATCCCGCCTTCGCAACGCGCGCACCCACGGTGCGAAACTCGAACCAGAGCTGGGCCAGCGCGGGAGACGACACTGGACACGACATGCGCGTACGATCGCCGAACGAAGCGGTGAGCCCGGTGCTTGCACGCGAGCTGGGACGGAGGGACGCCAACCACTCGACCGCCAACGAACCATCGCCGCGGCGTTGGCGGCCTACGCCGACGACGGCCATTGCAAATGCGACCGCAATGCTAAACGCCATGGCAGCGTACGCGCCCGCAGCAGCGCGCGGGGAGACCTGGGTTATGCCGGAAGCGAGGACATCGTTGACGGCCGGAATCATCGCGACCCAGCCGAGCATCAGAATAATCCCCGTGACACGCCGCACGACGAGATCTGCCGACTGCCACAGGAAGGAAACCCACGCCACGCTCACGGTTGCGCACAGCGCCGCCACGGGCAGCAGCGGAAAAGAAACCCCGAAGGCGGCTCCCAGAATCATAACAGGCACAAGGTAGGTGATCGCCGAAGCCATTGCGCTGAACGTGAGAGGCACAACTGCAATCTTCCACGTCGCGACCGGCCGGGTAAATCCGAGGCCGAAGGAAAACCGCTTTCCTTTGTCGAGAACCACCGCCCAACCCTGTCCAATCCACGCGGCAAGTGCCGCAATGAAGATCGCGTACGTGATCGGCGCATCGCTCGCGAGAAGTGCCCAGCCCAGGAACGTTGCGATGGCCATGCTGATGCCCAGACTTCGACGGGACAGTCGCCAGCATTCCCAGAGCAGCGCCGCGGCTGGCGTCCACATCTCAGGATCGCCCCGGGTCGCTCGGCGCTCTGCCGACCCGAGCCAGGAATATTTCCTCGAGCGACGCCTCGCGCGTCTGCACTACCTGGCCGCCATGAAGCGCCACCGACGCGCCGAATCGATCCGCCGCCCCATTGTGGACCACGCTCCAGGAACGGCCCTCGCCCTCCACCGCCAGCGCATTCTCGATCGCCGGCGGGCGAGTCAGCGGCGCAGCGAACCGAACCTGGCTCTTCAAGTGGTTGCTGCGCACAAGATCCACGGCGTCATCGACCACCACACGACCGTCGTGCATCATCGTGACGTGGTCCGACATCCGCTCCACCTCATCGAGCAGATGCGATGAAAAGAGCACTGTCCGTCCGTCATCCACGACGGCGCGCACGATGGCATCGAGGATGTCCTGCCGAACTACTGGATCCAATCCGCTGGACGGCTCATCCAGAACCAGAAGGTCGGGACGGTGAGCCACCGCCACTATGAGTCCAACCTGTGCACGCATCCCCTGCGACAACTCGCTGATCTTTTTGTCATCGTGCAGGCCGAAATTCACGAGCAAGCGCTGCGCATACGCGCTGTCCCAGCTCGGGTAAAACGCCTGCGTGTAGCGCAGCAGCTCAGTGATTCGCATCCACTCCGGCAGCTCCCTTTCCTCCGAGAGATAGCCTATGCGCCGCAGGACATCAGTGGGATGTCGAACAGGATCCAATCCGAAAACTCTCACGCGCCCGGACTTCGCACGCAGCAGACCCAGGATGTGTTTGATCAGAGTCGTCTTGCCGGCTCCGTTCGCACCCACCAAACCATGCACCCGGCCGGCTGTCGCCCGGAACGTTACATCGTCGAGCGCGACAGTCCGGCCGAACCGGCGTGAGACACCAGCGAGCTCAACCAGCCATTCGGTCATCCGTTTGCTCCCTGTTCGGTCGTCCCTCGATTTCGGCCTGACGAGACCGCACGGCGGACAGAAGCTCATCCGCGGTCAGCCCCAGTTGATGCGCCTCGGCCAGGAGCGCGTCGATGCGACTCTCGATGATCTTTGCCCGCTCCCGCCTGGCCAGCCGAAGGCGACCTTCGGCCACGAACGTGCCTGCGCCCGGCCGCTTCTCCAGGACGCCCGCGGATTCCAATTCGTCGTAGGCTTTTACCACCGTGTTGGGCGTCACCTTGAGACGAAGCGCGAGCGTGCGGATGGAAGGAATCTCGTCACCCGGGTCGAGTGCTCCTGAGGCAATCATGTACCGGATCTGATTGGCGATCTGCCGATAGAGCGGCAGACCGTCCTTCAGGTTCAGCGAGATGTCCATGGGCATTGGGGGCAGGAGGCAACCGTACAACTGTACCCTTACAGTGATACAATCCGACAGGACCGTCAAGATCCCGGCACTACGGAGCGGTGTCGCCCCAGACCTTCTGGGCCTGGGTCGCCAGCGAATCCGGGCTGCCGCCACGCGCTTGCCCGTGCGCACCGTGAGCTGAGATAGATCGACCTACGGGCGACGGGCCTGAAGTCGTCGACGTCTGACCACCACCCGGGCTCTACTGCGGTGTCGCGCCGAGCACCGAAACCTGGTACGAAAGCCGGTAGAGGATCCCATCGGTATCGCGGACTGCGATGAGCGCCTGGATTCGCAGATGATCGTCCGGCTCGGACACGCCGATCGGAATGATTGGCTCGACGATCGCAGCATCGACCGCCCAGCCGGCGAAATTGGCGACTCCCGCATTGAAGATGGCGGCAAGGGAAAGCACGGCGGTCGCGCCTCGGAAACCTGTAAAGCCTGGCCCGCGAGAAATGCTCGACCATTGCCTTCCCGGCGTGGGGAAGCGAGCGACGAGCGAACCTCTGAGCCATGCAGCCTCGGACTGCCCAACGGCGGCGAATCTCAGAACACCCGTGTAAATGCACAGTACGTCGGCGCCGTTGTTGGTCATGGGGTCGACCCGGATCTCCAGAACCTGGGGTGTCTCAACGTCTGCAGGTCCGAGGGCGATGCTGAACTCGCTGTACCCGGTCGTATCAAGTGGCATGAGGAATCTCCCTGCGTCGGGTGCTCGCTGCCTGGGCGCGCATATGCTGGTATCGTGGCGGGGAGTATCGCGCGTCCGTCTCTGACGGCTTCTGCTCTCTGGTTGCAAGCTGCTCGGCCCTGCAGGCGAACGCAAGGCGTCCGAACAGTACATTCACCGCCACGTTGGTTAAACCTGCCCGCCCCTCACACAAGTACGAGCGGCTCCGAACGATCGAACAGCAAATCCCCGCAGGCTCAGTTTCGACTTCAAGCCTTGGGAGCGCCCGTTTAACGTTGGGCATTTTCCAGATCAGGTGACCGATGGTGGGTCGCTGGTGCCAGGGGCGGGTCTGAACCGTGCCACGGCCACCGGCGGATAGCATCGCATTGCCGCGTCGGGCGCTGCGCGCCGTCCGTCCTTCGGGAAACTCTACTTCATCTCCCGTCGCGCTTGCGCGCTCAGGTCGGCTCCGCAGACTTTTCGGCAATGCTCACCCGTTAGCCGACACGATCTGCAGTTCATGAATGAAATCGTCGTAGAGTTCTGTTGCGATCTGTGTGGCGCGCGGTTCTCGCCCCCGACGGGCGGCGTGTGCTCACGCTGCAACCGAACGCTGTGCTTTCGGCATTTTGCGCTGGCTGCGTACGTTGGTGGCTCGCCACCAGTCTGCGCCGAGTGCACCCGCAGTGCAGATCGGCAAGGCAAGGCAGAAGCGTGGATATCGAGCTCCCGTTCCGCGACCAGCTCACCCAGCAACATGGGTTTATCCATGCCGGGATTATTGCGGCGATCGCTGATAGCGCGTGTGGGTATGCCGCATTCACGCTGATGCCACCGGAAGCGGCGGTGCTCACGGTGGAGTTCAGGATCAATCTGATGTCCCCGGCGAAGGGAGAGCGCTTCATCGCAAAGGCACGTGTGGTGCGGTCTGGTCGCACGCTTTCCACTTGTAGCGCAGATGTCATTGCGATCGAGCATGGGAAGGAGCGAGTCATCGCGACGATGCTGGCCACCGTGTGGCGGTGCTGGACCGTTCAGATATGAGCGGCTGATAAGGAATTTCTGTCCGAGATCCGGCGCACCTGCCGCGGACGGGTGCTGATCGCCCACGATCGCGACGTCGTGCGCCCACGCGAACTCGACCACGGGCGGCAACACGAGCCGAGTCTCGCGCTCGTGCAGATCGGGCTCTATTGTGAGCATGGCTGTCCTCCCGGTTCCTGGTGCCTGCCGAGCGGAGAATTTTAATGCGACTGACCGATGATGAGCTGCGCGACGTGCTGGCTCGCGCCGAAGAGATTCAGCGCGCCCAGACGCTCGACGATCCCGGCGGTACCGAACTCGCCGCTGTAATCGGGGCGGCCGAAGAGGTCGGGTACACGCGGCCCGCAGTCGAGCGCGCGCTGCGCGAACGCCTGAATCTTTTGGCAGTGCCGCCCCAGGTGGGTTCCCTCGCCTTCGCCCGATCGGCGGACCGCAAGTTCTACGTCGCCGAAGTGGTGTCGGTCTCGACCGATGGCGTTCGCGTTCGATTTCTGCGCGGAGGCGAGCACGTCGTCGCGCTGGATGAGCTGCGGCCGTGCTCGTTCCTCCCGGGAGAGCGTGTCGTGTGTTACTGGCCGTGGTGGGGACCCTGGACCTGCTCCGTGGTTGCCTACGACGCCGTGAACCAGCGGGTCACGCTTACCGATGACTGGGGAGACACAAAAAAATTTGCCGTTGCGGACGTCTGGCTCGATGCGCCGCGCAGGGCCGGCGCCGCACGTGCGCGCACGCGCATGTACGCGACGCTGATCGCGGCAGGCGCCGGCATCGGCGCACTGATCGGTTCGATCATCACGGCAGCCCTGCTGCGCTGAAAGGCACTGGCTCACCCTACTGCCGCGTAAGCGCGGCGCCCCCACCTCATCGATCAAGACCTGGCTGGTCACCCGATCGCCCTGCGCGCTAAGACACCGGGCAGCGTGAGTCCATCACCGCGTCGACCTTGCAGGATTCGCCTTGCTATGTATAATGATTCAGTTGTGATAAGAGACCGGAGGAACCTGTGGACGCCACACGCATGCTGTTCGTGTGCCAGCACGGGACCGCGAAGAGTGTGATCGCAGCCGAGCATCTTGCCCGCATTGCAGAGGCCCGGGGCATCGAGGTCACCGCCGATGCAGCCGGTCTGGATCCGGAGCCGGAAATCCCGGCACATGTGGTAGCGGGTCTTCTCAGAGACGGTATCGATGTGGGGGGCCGGACGGCTCAGCGCGTGTCCGAGGCGGCGCTCGAGGGCGTGCGCCGCGTGGTGACGTTTGGCTGCGACCTGAGCGCGCTGCCCTGGCTGGCACCCGTGGTCGACGACTGGGCGGATGTGCCCGCGGTCAGCGAGGACTACGAGCGGGCGCGCAGCGCGATCGTGACGCGCGTGCAGGCGCTGCTCGACGGGCTGATCGCGGAATCCCGTGTGGCGCAGAGTCCCACGCTGGTACTCACGCGGAGCGATGTGAGACGGTGGCTCGACCTGGCCGAGTGCGTCGATGCGGTGGAGTGGGCGTTCCGCATGCACGGGCAGGGGCAGACCATAGCGCCGGGTGTGCTGGGCGTGCAAGTGCCGGCCGGCGGGTTTCACATCAAGACTGCGGGTGTGGCGCGCGCGCGTGACTATTTCGCTGCGAAGGTGAATGCGAATCTGCCGTTGAATCGCGAGCGTCACGGGCTGCCGACGATTCAGGGAGTGATTGCGCTCTTCGATGCGGCAAACGGCTCGCTGCTGGCGCTGCTCGATTCGATCGAGATCACGATCCAGCGGACGGCGGCCGCGACCGCGGTTGCTGCCCGCTATCTGGCGCGATCGGATGCAGCGGTCGTGACCATCTGCGGCTGTGGCGAACAGGGCAGGAGCCAGTTGCGTGCACTCGCGCTGGTGCGGCCGCTGCGCACGGTGTACGCG
>JBOICE010000299.1:0-27057 GCA_050739815.1 Pseudomonas sp.
TCGCCATGCACGTTGCGGCCAGCAACCCGCAGTTCCTCAATCCGACCCAGGTTTCTGCTGAGACCGTTGCCAAGGAAAAGGAAATTTTCCTGGCTCTGAACGAAGACAAGATCAAAGGCAAGCCGGCCGAAATCGTTGAGAAAATGGTTGCAGGCCGTATCCAGAAGTTCCTTGCCGAAGCGAGCCTGGTTGAGCAGCCTTTCGTTAAAGACCCGGAAGTCAAGATTGGTGATTTGGCCAAGAAAGCCGGCGCTGAAATCGTTTCCTTCACTCGCTATGAAGTAGGCGAGGGCATCGAGAGAGCTGAAGTCGACTTCGCTGCTGAAGTTGCCGCTCAGGTTGCCGCCAGCCAGCAGTAAGACGGTTTCAAGCTGTCGCCCCGAAGAGGCTGCCCGCTTACGCGCGCAGCCTCTTTGTCAAACTAGGGCGACAAATTGCAAGTGTTAGCGGTATTGGTGCATTGTCCTGCACCAAATGCCTGGAGCGCTGTCGAAGCGCTCGATCAATGTAGGCTGCAGTAGCCTGCTCAGAATTCAAACGCCGCAGGAGAGACACGCATGGCTCAGCAGGTGAGTGGTCGCCAACCTCGCTACAAACGCATTCTGCTCAAACTTAGCGGCGAAGCCCTGATGGGTTCGGAAGACTTCGGTATTGACCCGAAGGTGCTTGATCGCATGGCGCTGGAAGTCGGCCAACTGGTTGGCATCGGCGTGCAGGTCGGTTTGGTTATCGGCGGTGGTAATCTGTTTCGCGGTGCTGCCTTGAGCGCGGCTGGCATGGATCGCGTGACTGGCGATCATATGGGTATGCTGGCGACGGTGATGAATGCCTTGGCCATGCGCGATGCGCTGGAACGCTCGAATATTCCGGCCATCGTCATGTCGGCCATCTCCATGGTGGGGGTGACCGATCACTACGATCGCCGCAAAGGCATTCGTCATCTGAACTCGGGTGATGTGGTGATCTTCGCAGCGGGTACGGGCAATCCTTTCTTCACTACCGACTCCGCAGCTTGCCTGCGGGCCATCGAAATCGATGCGGATGTGGTGCTGAAAGCGACTAAGGTCGATGGCGTTTACACGGCCGATCCCTTCAAGGACCCACACGCAGAAAAATTCGACCGTTTGACCTACGACGAAGTATTGGATCGCAAGCTGGGTGTGATGGACCTGACGGCCATCTGTCTGTGCCGCGATCATAAGATGCCGCTGCGGGTCTTCAATATGAATAAGCCAGGCGCTCTACTGAACATCGTGGTCGGTGGCGCTGAAGGAACCCTGATCGAGGAGGGCGAACAATGATCAATGAGATCAAGAACGACACGCACGAGCGCATGAAGAAAACCCTGGAGTCGCTGGCTCACGCGTTCAGTCGAATCCGGACTGGCCAGGCGCATCCGAGTATTCTGGGTGGGGTGATGGTGCCTTATTATGGCGCCGACACACCTCTGAATCAGGTCGCGAACGTGACCGTCAAGGATTCCCGCACCCTCCAAGTGGTGGCGTTCGAGCGCAATATGCTGGCTGCGGTCGACAAGGCTATCCAGAGTTCCGGGCTGGGGTTCAACCCGACGAACCTGGGCGAGCTCCTTCTTATCTCGATGCCTGCCTTGACTGAAGAGACCCGCAAGGGCTTCACCAAGCAGGCTCGTGATGCAGCGGAAGATGCCCGTGTGGCTGTGCGTAATATCCGCCGCGATGCGCTGAGTCAGTTCAAGGATCTGGTCAAAGAGAAAGAAATCAGCGAAGACGAAGAGCGTCGTGCTGCAGATGATATCCAGAAGCTGACGGACAAGTTCGTGGCGGATATCGAGGTGGCCGTGAAGCAGAAAGAAGCGGACCTGATGGCCGTCTGACGGCCAATATCATCATGGACAAGACCGTCAAGGCTAGGGTGCCGGCAGTGCCACGTCATGTGGCAATCATCATGGATGGTAACAACCGCTGGGCGAAGAAGCGCCTGCTGCCTGGCATTGCCGGGCATAAAGCAGGCGTTGATGCGGTGCGTGCGGTGATTGAGGTGTGCGCCGAGGCGGGTGTCGAAGTATTGACACTGTTCGCTTTCTCCAGTGAAAACTGGGAGCGGCCGGCAGAAGAAGTTGGGGCGTTGATGGAGCTGTTCCTGACGGCGTTGCGTCGTGAGGCGAAACGGCTCAATGAAAACGCCATCAGCCTACGCATCATCGGTGATCGCTCGCGCTTCCATCCTGAGCTGCAGGCTGCGATGCGCGAGGCTGAGGCGCTGACCGCCGGGAATAAGCGTTTCGTGTTACAGGTGGCTGCCAACTATGGTGGGCAGTGGGATATCGCGCAGGCTGCGCAACGCTTGGCGCGGGAGGTGCAGGCTGGTCACCTGCAGCCGGAGGATATAACTCCTGGTTTGCTGCAAACCTGCCTGGCTACCGGCGACTTGCCCTTGCCGGATCTGTGCATCCGCACTGGTGGAGATCACCGCATCAGTAATTTTCTGCTCTGGCAGTTGGCTTACTCCGAGCTGTATTTCTCCGACTTGTTTTGGCCGGATTTCAAACACGAAGCCATGCGCAAAGCATTGGCCGATTACGCTACCCGCCAACGTCGCTTCGGTAAAACCAGTGAACAGGTGGCAGCCGAGGCTCGCGCTCAATGTTAAAACAACGAATCATCACGGCGTTACTGCTGCTGCCCGTCGCGCTCGGTGGGTTCTTCCTGCTGGATGGCGGCGCTTTTGCTTTGTTCATCGGTGCGGTAGTCACCTTGGGTGGTTGGGAGTGGGGGCGTCTGGCCGGCTTCTCGGCGCAACCGGCTCGTATTGGTTATGCACTGCTGGTTGCCGTGCTGCTCTATCTGCTTTATCAAGCGCCGGCGTTTGCGCCGTGGCTGTTGCTGGTGGCGATCGTCTGGTGGGTGTTGGCCACGCTGCTGGTGCTGAATTTCCCGTCGGGCAGTCGTTTTTGGGCGGGCACACCTGCAAAACTGGTGATCGGCCTGCTGATTTTGCTGCCGGCTTGGCAAGGTCTGGTGATGCTCAAGCAATGGCCGCTGGCTAATGGCTTGATTCTGTCGGTGATGGTGCTGGTGTGGGGGGCGGATATCGGCGCTTATTTCTCCGGCAAGGCATTCGGCAAGCGCAAATTGGCCCCGCAAGTGAGTCCCGGTAAGAGCTGGGAAGGCATGTTTGGTGGTTTGCTGCTCAGTCTGTTGATTGCTTCGGCGGTTGGGGTTTATCGCGGTTGGTCGGTCAACGAGTTTGTTTTGGGGCTGGGCGGTGCGGCGCTGGTGGTGCTGATTTCGGTGGTCGGCGATCTGACCGAGAGTATGTTCAAGCGTCAAGCTGGGGTGAAAGACAGCAGCAATCTGCTACCTGGGCATGGCGGTGTATTGGACCGTATCGACAGTCTGACCGCGGCCATTCCAGTGTTCGCCTTGCTGCTCTGGAGTGTGGGTTGGGGTTCGCTGTGAGTGGGCCACAACAGATCACTGTGCTGGGGGCGACCGGTTCCATTGGTCTCAGCACTCTCGACGTGATCTCCCGGCATCCCGAGCGCTATCGGGTTTTCGCCTTGAGCGGTTTTACTCGTCTCGCTGAATTGGAGGCCCTGTGTCTGCTCTACCGTCCGCATTATGCGGTAGTACCGGATGCTGAAGCGGCGCGCCACTTGTTGGGCGGCTTGCTGGCCGCGGGGCTGAGCACGCAAGTGCTGGTAGGGGAGGCTGGGTTGTGCGAAGTGGCAGCCCATCCGGAAGTGGATACGGTGATGGCGGCGATCGTCGGAGCTGCCGGACTCAAGCCAACCCTCGCTGCTGTTGAGGCGGGCAAAAAAGTTTTGCTGGCCAATAAAGAAGCGCTGGTGATGTCCGGTGCTTTGTTCATGCAGGCGGTGCGCAAAAGCGCTGCCGTGCTGCTGCCAATCGACAGCGAACACAATGCGATTTTCCAATGCTTGCCGGTCGACTATGCCCGTGGGCTTGGTGCGGTCGGTGTGCGCCGGATTCTGTTGACCGCTTCCGGTGGGCCGTTCCGCGAAACCCCATTGGCTGAGCTGGAGCGCGTGTCGCCCGAGCAGGCATGTGCCCATCCGAACTGGTCGATGGGGCGCAAGATCTCGGTGGACTCTGCAAGCATGATGAACAAAGGTCTGGAGTTGATTGAGGCCTGCTGGTTGTTCGACGCAAAGCCCGCCCAGGTGGAGGTGGTGATCCATCCGCAGAGCGTGATTCACTCTCTGGTCGACTATGTCGATGGCTCTGTGTTGGCGCAGTTGGGTAACCCCGATATGCGCACGCCAATCAGTCATGCCTTGGCCTGGCCTGAGCGGATTGATTCTGGCGTGGCGCCGCTGGATCTATTCAGCATTGCGCGTCTGGATTTCCTTCCGCCGGATGAGTCGCGCTTCCCTTGTCTGCGCCTGGCGCGCCAGGCCGCAGAAGTAGGGGGTACTGCTCCAGCGATGCTAAATGCGGCAAATGAGGTGGCGGTGGCCGCCTTTCTTGAGCGGCGCATTCGTTTCCCTGAGATCGCGAGTATCATCGATGCGGTGTTGAATTTTGAGTCGGCGACTGCGGTCGAAAGTCTAGATGTCGTATTGGCGGCAGATTCCAGGGCGCGCGCGCTGGCCGAACAATGGTTGAGTCGCCACGGGCGCTAGTCCGGAGGATGTAGATGAGCACGCTTTATATGGTATTTGGCCTCTTGGTTGCGCTCGGGGTGTTGGTTACTTTTCACGAGTTCGGCCATTTTTGGGTTGCTCGCCGTTGCGGTGTGAAAGTGCTGCGCTTTTCGGTTGGTTTCGGTACTCCGTTGTTGCGCTGGCACGACCGACGGGGTACGGAATTCGTTATTGCCGCCATCCCGCTGGGTGGCTACGTCAAGATGCTGGACGAACGCGAGGGCGATGTGCCCTCCGAACAACTGGATCAAGCCTTCAATCGCAAGTCGGTTAGGCAGCGGATTGCAATAGTCGCGGCCGGCCCGATCGCTAATTTTCTTCTCGCACTGGTGTTTTTCTGGGTGTTGGCCATGCTCGGTAGCCAGCAGGTGCGGCCGGTGATTGGTGCGGTCGAGGCAGGTAGCCTTGCCGCCGAGGCTGGGCTGGTGGCCGGGCAGGAAATTGTTGCAGTGGATGGTGAGCCAACCACTGGTTGGGCCGCAGTCAACTTGCAGTTGGTGCGGCGCTTGGGCGAGAGCGGCAAGGTCGATCTGCTGGTGCGCGAGGATGGTTCGAGCGTTGAAAGCCCGCGGCAAGTGGTGCTGCGCGATTGGCTCAAGGGTACTGATGAACCCGATCCTATTGCCTCCCTGGGTATTCGGCCTTGGCGTCCAGCAGTGCCGGCAGTGTTGGCTGAGCTGGACCCGGAGGGCCCGGCGCAAGCGGCAGGGCTCAAGATAGGTGATCGTCTGCTTGCGGTGGATAACGTAGCCCTGGATGACTGGCAGCAGCTGGTCGATCGGGTGCGTCAGCGTCCGGCCGAGCGGGTCGTTTTGTCGGTCGAGCGGGCCGGGCAGCGGTTTGGGGTGTCGCTGACACTGGCGGCGCGGGGTGAAGGCAAGGCGCGTACTGGCTACTTGGGGGCGGGGGTGCAAGGTGTCGAGTGGCCTGCCGAAATGTTGCGTGAGGTCAGCTTCGGTCCCCTGGAGGCTGTGGGCGAGGGATTTAACCGCACTTGGACGATGAGCGTCTTGACCCTTGATTCACTGAAGAAAATGCTCTTCGGCGAGCTCTCGGTAAAAAACTTGAGCGGGCCGATAACCATTGCTAAAGTGGCGGGCGCTTCAGCCCAGTCGGGGGTAGGGGATTTTCTGAATTTTCTAGCCTATCTGAGCATCAGTTTGGGGGTTCTCAATCTTTTGCCGATTCCCGTGCTAGATGGGGGGCATCTGCTGTTTTATCTGATCGAGTGGGCGCGTGGTCGTCCCTTGTCAGACCGAGTGCAAGGTTGGGGGATGCAGATCGGTATCAGTCTGGTCGTTGGGGTGATGTTACTTGCCCTGGTCAATGACCTGAGTCGGCTGTAACGCGTTACTGAATTACAAATCTGTCGCCTTTTGCGGCAGATTTTTTATCGTCAGTTGGAATAAGAAAGGACTTCATGAAACGTCTGCTGCTACCTGTGGTGCTTGCCGCACTGATGATCGCCGAAGTTCACGCCGAGTCCTTCACTATCTCCGATATTCGCGTCAATGGCTTGCAGCGGGTTTCCGCGGGCAGCGTGTTCGGTGCGTTGCCGCTTAACGTTGGCGAACAGGCGGATGACCGTCAACTGGTGGACGCTACTCGCGCCCTGTTCAAAACTGGTTTCTTCCAGGATATCCAGCTCGGCCGTGATGGCAATGTACTGGTTATTACCGTGGTTGAGCGTCCTTCAATCTCCAGTATTGAGATCGAAGGCAACAAGGCCATCACCAGCGAAGATCTGCTGAAAGGCTTGAATCAGTCAGGTCTGTCGGAAGGCGAGATTTTCCAGCGGGCAACCCTTGAAGGGGTGCGTAACGAGCTGCAGCGCCAGTATGTGGCCCAAGGCCGCTACTCGGCAGAGATTGAAACAGAAGTGATTCCGCAGCCGCGTAACCGCGTGGCGTTGAAGATCAATATTAACGAAGGCACAGTCGCGGCTATCCAGCACATCAACGTGGTGGGTAATAACGTTTTTCCCGATGAAGACCTGATTGATCTGTTTGAGTTGAAGACCACCAACTGGTTGTCCTTTTTCAAGAACGATGACAAGTATGCCCGCGAAAAGCTCTCTGGTGACCTGGAGCGCCTGCGTTCCTATTACTTGGACCGCGGCTACATCAATATGGACATCTCCTCCACTCAGGTGTCCATCACCCCAGATAAGAAGCATGTCTACATCACGGTTAACGTTGATGAAGGGCAGAAGTACAGCGTGCGTGAGGTCAAACTCAGTGGTGACCTAAAGGTCCCCGAGGAAGAGGTCAAGGCGCTGCTGTTGGTCAAAGAAGGTCAGGTGTTCTCGCGTAAAGTGATGACCACCACTTCCGAATTGATCACGCGCCGTCTGGGTAACGAAGGCTATACCTTCGCCAACGTTAATGGTGTGCCGGAAGCGCATGACGAAGACCATACGGTTTCGATCACGTTTGTGGTTAACCCGGGTAAGCGTGCTTACGTCAATCGCATCAACTTCCGTGGCAACACCAAGTCTGAAGACGAAGTTCTCCGTCGCGAAATGCGCCAAATGGAGGGTGGCTGGGCTTCGACCTACCTGATCGACCAATCCAAGACCCGTTTGGAGCGTCTCGGCTTCTTTAAAGAAGTTAACGTCGAAACCCCGCAAGTTCCTGGTACAGATGATCAGGTTGATGTGAATTACAGCGTCGAAGAGCAAGCTTCGGGCTCTATCACTGCCAGCGTAGGTTTTGCCCAGAATGCCGGCCTGATCCTCGGTGGCTCGATTAGCCAGAACAACTTCCTGGGTACGGGTAACAAGGTCAGCGTCGGTCTTACTCGCAGCGAATACCAAACTCGCTACAACTTTGGTTTCGTCGACCCCTACTGGACTGTCGATGGCGTCAGCTTGGGTTATAACGCCTTCTACCGGACTACCGACTACGACGAGTTGGATACCAACGTTTCCAGCTATGCGGTAGATAGCCTGGGTGGCGGTGTTAGCGTCGGTTATCCGATTAGTGAGACTGCGCGTCTGACTTTTGGTCTGACGGCGCAGCAGGATGACATCCAGACGGGTGATTTCACCGTCGATGAGATCTTGAACTTCATCGACCAAGAGGGTGACAGCTATCTCAACTTCAAGGCCTCGGCCGGTTGGTCCGAGTCGACCCTGAACCGTGGTGTGCTGGCTAACCGTGGTCACTCGCAGAGCTTGGTGCTTGAGTCTACGCTGCCGGGAAGTGATCTCGCGTTCTTCAAAATCGATTACCGTGGCCAGCTCTTCCAGCCGCTGACTAAGTCAACCACCATGCGTTTCCATACCGAGCTGGGGTTTGGCGATGGCTACGGCTCTACCTCAGGCTTGCCATTCTATGAGAACTACTATGCCGGTGGTTTCAACTCGGTACGCGGTTTCGAGGATAGCAGCCTCGGTCCACGTAGCACCCCGAGCGTCGCGCGAGATGCCAACGGTAATATTATCCCCGGTCCGGATTCTACCGGTCGCTTTACCGACCCGGACCAGGATCCGCTACCCTTCGGTGGTAACGTGCTAATCCAGGGTGGGGCTGAATTGTTGTTCCCGCTGCCTTTTGTTAAAGATCAGCGCTCGCTGCGGACCTCCCTCTTTTGGGATGTCGGTAATGTGTTCGACACCAATTGCAGTTCTACCCAAAAGAATCGCGGCGACAGCGGCTGCGATCTTGATCTGAACAGTCTGGCCAGTTCTGTGGGCGTTGGTGTGACCTGGATTACTGCACTGGGTCCGCTTAGCTTCAGCTTGGCCATGCCGGTCAAGAAGCCGGATGATGCCGATACTCAAGTGTTCCAGTTTTCCCTCGGTCAGACGTTCTAACTATCTGATAATTTCAAACGACAACAGTTTTGCAGGGGTGCATCGTGCGTAAGTTGACTCAATTGGTTTTGTTAAGTGTTGCCTTTATGGCGACTCCGGCATTCGCCGAGATGAAAATCGCCGTTCTTAATTATCAAATGGCTCTTCTCGAGTCCGACTCGGCGAAGAAGTATGCCGTGGACGCGGAAAAGAAATTTGGCCCGCAACTGACCAAGTTGAAGACTCTGGAAACCGACGCCAAGCGCATCCAGGACCGTCTGGTTAAAGAAGGCGAAAAAATGCAGCAAGGCGAGCGCGAGCGCCTCGAGCTTGAATTCAAGCAGAAAGCCCGTGACTTCCAGTTCCAGTCCAAAGAGCTGAACGAAGCCAAAGCCGTTGCCGATCGCGAGATGCTGAAGAAGCTGAAGCCGAACCTGGATAAAGCCGTTGAAGAAGTTATCAAGAAGGGCAGCTTTGACTTGGTGCTCGAGCGCGGTGCGGTGATCGATGTCAAGCCTCAATATGACATCACTCGCCAAGTCATCGAGCGCATGAATCAGCTGCGTTAATCATGACTGTTTCTGTTTTTACCCTTGGCCAACTGGCCGAGCGTCTTGGTGCCACCTTGCGTGGCGCTGCAGACAAAGCGATTTCTGGGTTGGCGACGCTGCATGAGGCTGGCCCTGATCAGCTCAGTTTTCTGGCTAACCCGCAATACCGCAAGTATCTCGCCGAGACCCGTGCCGGCGCGGTGTTGCTGACCTCAAGCGATGCCGAGAGTTACAGCGGCGCTGCGTTGGTGGTCGCTAATCCGTATCTGGCCTATGCCCAACTCTCTCACCTGTTTGACCCCAAGCCCAAGGCAGTGGCAGGCGTACATCCGAGCGCGGTGATTGCAGCCGATGCGTTGGTGGATGCCAGTGCCAGTGTGGGTGCCTATGCCGTGGTCGAGAGTGGCGCGCAAATCGGTGCTGGTGTCACTGTTGGCGCGCATTGTTTTATCGGTGCGCGTACCGTGCTGGGCGAGGGCGGTTGGCTCGCTCCACGCGTCACGCTTTATCACGATGTCCGCATTGGCAAGCGGGTAGTCATTCAGTCTGGCGCGGTTATCGGTGGCGAGGGCTTCGGCTTCGCCAATGAGAAAGGTGTCTGGCAGAAGATTGCGCAGATTGGCCGAGTCACTGTTGGCGATGATGTCGAGATCGGCTCCAACACCACTATCGACCGTGGGGCGTTGGCCGACACCGTGATTGGTAATGGCGTCAAACTGGATAACCAGATCATGATCGCGCACAACGTGCAGGTTGGTGATCACACTGCGATGGCCGCCTGTGTCGGGATATCCGGCAGTACTAAAATCGGCAAGCACTGCATGCTTGCGGGTGGCGTCGGCTTGGTTGGGCATATTGAAATTTGTGACGGTGTTTTCGTCACGGGCATGACCATGGTCACTCGCTCAATTACCGAGCCAGGTGCCTATTCCTCCGGAACTGCTATGCAACCGGCCGCGGACTGGAAGAAAAGCGCAGCGCGCTTCCGCCAACTGGATGACATGGCGCGCCGCCTGCAGTCGTTGGAAAAGCGCCTGGCAGCCGTGACCCCGGCCGGGGATGCTTCATCTGATGCGTGACTCGCAGTAAACGCGAGTCCCCAACCTTTACTACAGGCTCCCCCGAACATGATGGACATTAACGAAATTCGCGAATACTTGCCGCACCGCTACCCGTTCCTGCTGGTGGATCGTGTGGTTGAGCTGGACGCCGCTGAAGGCAAGTGCATTCGTGCTTATAAGAATGTCAGCATCAATGAGCCTTTTTTCAATGGGCATTTCCCGCAGCATCCGATCATGCCCGGTGTACTGATCATCGAGGCCATGGCCCAGGCGGCCGGTATCCTCGGCTTTAAGATGCTGGACGTGAAACCCGCGGATGGCACCCTGTACTACTTCGTTGGCTCCGACAAGCTGCGTTTCCGCCAGCCGGTGCTTCCTGGCGATCAGTTGATCCTGGAGGCTCGGTTTCTGAGCTGCAAACGCAGCATTTGGAAGTTCGAGTGCCGTGCCAGCGTCGATGAGAAAGAAGTCTGCTCGGCAGAAATTATCTGTGCGGAACGCAAACTATGAGTTTGATTGACCCTCGCGCAATCATCGACCCGACAGCCAAGTTGGCTGACAACGTTCAAGTCGGCCCATGGTCGATTGTTGGGGCTGGTGTGGAAATTGGCGAGGGTACAGTGGTCGGTCCTCATGTGATCCTCAAGGGGCCGACCAAGATCGGTAAAAATAACCGCATCTATCAGTTCTCCTCGGTGGGTGAAGACACTCCCGATCTCAAGTACAAGGGCGAAGATACGCGCTTGGTAATTGGCGATCACAACGTGATTCGTGAAGGTGTCACCATCCATCGCGGCACGGTGCAGGATCGTGCCGAAACCACGATCGGCGATCACAACTTGATCATGGCGTATGCGCATATTGGTCATGACAGCGTGATTGCCAGCCATTGCATCCTGGTCAATAACACCGCGCTTGCGGGCCATGTGCATGTCGATGATTGGGCGATTCTCTCCGGGTTTACCCTGGTGCATCAGTTCTGCCGCATCGGTGCGCACAGTTTTTCCGGAATGGGCACGGCTATTGGTAAAGATGTGCCGGCCTACGTCACGGTGTTTGGCAATCCGGCTGAAGCGCGCAGCATGAACTTCGAGGGGATGCGTCGTCGCGGCTTTAGCGATGAGGCGATCCAAGCGCTTCGCCGCGCTTATAAGGTGGTTTATCGCCAAGGTTTGACTGTCGATAAAGCCCTCGCCGAACTGGCTGAGTCGGCCGAGCAGTTTCCGGAAGTCGCGGTGTTTATCGACTCCATTCAAGCCTCGTCACGCGGCATCACCCGCTAATCCATGGCTCGTCTATTGCGCGTCGCGCTAGTGGCTGGAGAGGCTTCTGGCGATATCCTCGGCGCCGGGTTGATGCAGGCGCTGAAAAGCCAGCACCCCGATATCGAATTCATCGGCGTCGGTGGCCCGCGCATGCAGGCCGAGGGGCTGAGCCCTTATTTCCCGATGGAGCGTCTGGCGGTGATGGGCCTGGTCGAAGTGCTGGGTCGTCTGCCCGAGCTATTGGCGCGGCGTAAGCGCTTGATTCGAACGCTTATTGCGGCCAAGCCGGATGTGTTCATCGGTATCGACGCGCCGGACTTCAATCTCGGTGTCGAACTCAAGTTGCGTCGCGCCGGGATCAAAACCGTGCATTACGTCAGCCCGTCGGTCTGGGCCTGGCGGCAAAAGCGCGTGCTGAAAATCCGTGATGCCTGTGACCTGATGCTGACGCTGTTTCCGTTCGAGGCGAAGTTCTACGACGAACATGGCGTACCGGTGCGTTTTGTCGGTCACCCGCTGGCGGATGTCATTCCGTTGCAGGCCGATCGCGAGGCTGCACGGGCTGAGCTCGATCTGCCTGTGGACGCCTCTGTCGTCGCTCTGCTGCCGGGCAGTCGTGGTGGCGAAGTCTCGCGCCTGGGCGCCTTGTTCCTCGATGCGGCATTGCACCTGCGGGCGTTGCGCCCTGGAACGCGCTTCCTGCTGCCGTGTGCCAGCCCGGAGCGGCGCGTGCAGTTGGAGTCGATGCTGGCCGGGCGTGATTTGCCGCTGACCCTGCTCGACGGTCAGTCGCATACAGCGTTGGCGGCCTGCGATGCCGTGTTGATCGCCTCGGGCACTGCCACTCTGGAGGCCTTGCTCTATAAGCGGCCGATGGTGGTGGCTTATCGCGTGGCGCCGCTGACCTATAGGATTCTCAAGCGCCTGCTGAAAAGCCCTTATGTGTCGTTGCCGAACCTGTTGGCTGGGCGCTTGTTGGTGCCTGAGTTGTTACAGGATGCCGCCACTGCGCAAGCATTGGCGCAGGTGCTGGCGCCACTGTTGGACGGTGGTGAGGTGCAGACCGAAGGCTTCGATGTCATCCATCGGACGTTGCGTCTCGATGCCTCGACCGAAGCCGCGGCAGCCGTGCTCAATTTGATCGGGGCGCGCTGATGCAGCTGGGTCTGGATTTCAGCCTGGTCGAAGAACTGGTCGCCGGTGTTGATGAAGTCGGGCGTGGGCCATTGTGTGGCGCGGTCGTCACGGCTGCGGTAATTCTCGACCCGCGCCGGCCGATTCTCGGCTTGAACGACTCGAAAAAGCTCAGCGAAGCACGTCGGGAAAAACTCTTCGATGAAATCCGCGAGAAGGCCCTGGCCTGGTATATCGCACGCGCCGAGGTAGAAGAGATCGACCGCTTGAATATCCTCCACGCCACCATGCTTGCCATGCAGCGTGCGGTCGAGGGCCTGAGTATCACACCCAAGCTGGCACTGATCGATGGTAACCGTTGCCCGCAACTGGCGGTGCCCAGCTCCTCGGTGATCAAGGGTGACAGCCAGGTGCCGGCGATCGCCGCCGCGTCGATTCTGGCCAAGGTCAGCCGTGACCGCGAGATGCTGGTGTTGGACGGGCAGTACCCTGGTTATGGCATTGCCGGGCATAAGGGCTATCCAACGCCGTTGCACCTTGAAGCCTTGCAGCGCCTTGGCCCGACGCCTATTCATCGACGCTCCTTCGCGCCGGTGCGCAAATTGCTGGAGCTACAGGACTAGAGGCTGTTGTCCAACCTGGCGATCAAGTCAGCAAAGGACTGCAGCGCCCAGTGCAAGGCTGGCAAACTGCCAACTTTCGCTGTCTGCCTGCCCCCAGAAGTGCCAGCCAAGTTGGAGCTCGGGTGTGGGGGCGGCGCTAAAAGCGTTAAGCCTGCAAGCTGATGTTTCCTCAAAGGCCCGGTACAATCCGGGCCTTGTCGTTTTTGTGTTTTTTATAGGATCACCATGACCGCTTCGTTCGTTCACCTGCGTCTGCACACCGAGTTCTCCCTGGTCGATGGCTTGGTGCGCGTCAAGCCGCTGGTCAAGGCCGCGGCGGGTGCGGGGATGCCGGCGGTGGCGGTCACCGATCAGCGCAATATGTGCTCGCTGGTGAAGTTCTACAAAGCCGCCATGGGTGCCGGGATCAAGCCCATCTGTGGTGCCGACCTATGGCTGGCGAGCAAGGATGAGGACGGCCCGCTCAGTCGCCTGACCTTGCTGGTGATGAATGCCAAAGGCTATCGCAATCTCACGGAGTTGATTTCCCGCGGTTTTATCGAAGGTCAGCGCAACGGTGAGGTGATCATCGAGCGCGAGTGGGTGAAGGAAGCGGCTGAAGGGCTGATCGCGCTGTCTGGGGCCAAGGAGGGTGAAATCGGCCTGAACTTGCTGGCCGGTAATCCAGAAGAGGCCGAGGCCTCATTGCGCGAGTGGCAGGCGGTCTTTCCCGAGTGTTTTTACCTGGAACTGCAGCGCACCAGTCGGGTCAACGACGAAGAATATCTGCACCTGGCTGTCGCGTTGGCCGAGCGTTGCGATGCGCCCTTGGTTGCCACCAACGATGTGCGTTTTATCAAGCAGGGCGACTTCGAAGCGCATGAAACCCGCGTCTGTATCGGCGAAGGCCGTGCCCTGGATGACCCGCGCCGGGTACGGACTTACAGCGAGCAGCAATACCTGAAATCGCCCGAGGAAATGTGGGAGCTGTTCAGCGACCTGCCTGAGGCGCTGGAAAACACGGTCGAGATTGCCAAGCGCTGCAATATCGAGGTGCAGCTGGGTAAGAGCTTCCTGCCCAACTTCCCGGTGCCGGAAGGCATGACCATGGACGAGTTCTTCCGCAAGGTCTCCTTCGATGGCCTGGAAGAGCGTCTGGCCGTGCTCTGGCCGAAAGACACCACGCCGAACTACGAAGCCAAGCGGCAGGTGTATGTCGACCGATTGAATTTCGAGCTGGATATCATCATCCAGATGGGCTTCCCCGGTTATTTCCTGATCGTCATGGACTTTATCCAGTGGGCCAAGCGCAATGGCATTCCGGTCGGCCCCGGCCGTGGGTCGGGCGCCGGCTCGTTGGTGGCCTATGTGCAGAAGATTACCGACCTCGATCCGCTGCAATACGACCTGCTGTTCGAGCGCTTCCTCAACCCGGAACGGGTC
The DNA here is from genome assembly GCA_050739815.1 of Pseudomonas sp. GTDB lineage: Bacteria > Pseudomonadota > Gammaproteobacteria > Pseudomonadales > Pseudomonadaceae > Aquipseudomonas. The sequence goes on from JBOICE010000299.1 coordinate 14,501, forward strand.
TCCATGCCCGACTTCGATATCGACTTCTGCATGGACGGCCGCGACCGGGTCATCGAGTACGTGGCGCAAGCCTACGGGCGCAACGCGGTTAGCCAGATCATCACCTTCGGCACCATGGCGGCCAAGGCGGTGGTGCGTGACGTCGCGCGGGTGCAAGGCAAGTCCTACGGACTGGCCGACCGTTTGTCGAAGATGATCCCGTTCGAAGTCGGTATGACGCTGGAAAAGGCCTACGAACAGGAGGAAGTGCTGCGCGACTTCCTCAAGGTCGACGAGGAAGCTGCGGAAATCTGGGAGATGGCCCGCAAGCTCGAAGGCATCACCCGTAACGTCGGCAAGCACGCAGGTGGTGTGGTGATCGCGCCGACCAAGCTGACCGACTTCTCGGCGATTTATTGCGACGATGAAGGCGGCGGCCTGGTAACCCAGTTCGACAAGGACGATGTGGAGGCCGCCGGTCTGGTGAAGTTCGACTTCCTCGGCCTGCGTACCCTGACCATCATCGACTGGGCGCTGAAAACCATTAACCGCGACCGCGCCAAGGTCGGTGACGGGCCGCTGAACATCGACTTCATCCCCCTGGATGACAAGCCGACTTACAGCCTGCTGCAAAAAGCCGAGACCACTGCGGTATTCCAGCTCGAGTCGCGCGGCATGAAGGAGCTGATTAAGAAGCTCAAGCCGGACTGCCTGGAAGACTTGATCGCATTGGTGGCGTTGTTCCGTCCTGGCCCGCTGCAGTCAGGCATGGTGGACGACTTCATCAACCGTAAACACGGCCGCGCCGAGCTGGCTTACCCGCATCCGGACTACCAGTACGACGGGCTCAAGCCGGTACTGCTGCCGACCTACGGGATCATCCTGTATCAGGAGCAGGTAATGCAGATCGCCCAGGTGATGGCCGGCTATACCCTCGGTGAGGCGGACATGCTCCGGCGCGCCATGGGTAAGAAAAAGCCCGAGGAAATGGCCAAGCAGCGCGGCGGCTTCATCGAAGGTTGTGCGCAGAACAACATCGACGCAGACCTGGCCGGTAACATCTTCGACCTGGTGGAAAAGTTCGCCGGTTACGGCTTCAACAAATCCCACTCGGCGGCCTATGGCCTGGTTTCCTACCAGACCGCCTGGCTGAAAACCCACTATCCGTCGCCGTTCATGGCTGCGGTGCTGTCGGCGGATATGCACAACACCGACAAGGTCGTGACCTTGATCGAGGAGTGTCGCAGCATGAAGCTGCGCCTCGATGCGCCGGATGTGAACACGTCGGAATTCAAGTTCACCGTGAATGACGATGGTCGCATCGTCTACGGCCTGGGCGCGATCAAAGGCGTCGGCGAAGGGCCGGTCGAAGCGATTGTCGAGTCGCGCCAGGAGGGGCCGTTCAAGGACCTGTTCGACTTCTGCGCACGGGTCGATCTTAAGCGCATCAACAAACGCACCACCGATGCGCTGATTCGCAGTGGCGCGCTGGATCGGCTAGGGCCGTATTTCCACGACGAAATCAAAGCCTACCAGGCCAACATCGACCGTAACCGGGCAGTGCTGTTGGCTGCGATGGAAGAGGCGATTCAGGCCGCTGAACAGACTGCCCGCAGCCACGACAGCGGCCATGCCGACCTGTTCGGCGGGTTGTTCGCGGATAGCTCGGCGGACGTCTACGCCAATCATCGCCGAGCGAAAGAGCTGTCGCTGAAAGAGCGTCTGCGCGGTGAGAAAGAGACCCTGGGGCTGTACCTGACGGGGCATCCGATCGACGAATACGAAGGCGAAGTGCGCCGCTTCGCTCGCCAGCGGATCATCGATCTGAAGCCGGCGCGGGACTCGCAGACGGTGGCCGGGTTGATCGTTAACCTGCGGGTAATGAAGAACAAGAAGGGCGACAAAATGGGTTTCATCACCCTGGATGACCGCTCCGGGCGGATCGAAGCCTCGCTGTTCGCCGATGCGTTCAACTCGGCCCAGGCGCTGTTGCAAACCGACGCGTTGGTGGTGGTTGAGGGGGAGGTCAGCAACGACGACTTCTCTGGCGGCTTGCGCCTGCGAGCCAAGCGCGTGATGAGCCTGGAGGATGCCCGAACTTCGTTGGCGGAAAGTCTGCGGGTGCGGGTACAGAGCGATGCGCTGAAGGGCGACCGGCTGCGCTGGCTGGCTGAGCTGTGCAAGCGTCATCGCGGCGCTTGCCCGATCACCCTGGACTACACCGGCAGCGAGGCCAAGGCATTGTTGCAGTTCGGTGAAGGCTGGCGGATCGACCCGGCAGACAGCTTGATTCAAACATTGCGTGACCAGTTCGGGCGCGACAACGTCTTTTTGCACTACCGCTGACGCGTGAGGGTGACCTGCTGCGTTAGTTTCGACATTTTTAATCTCGACCTGAATGCGCCTGATCCCGTAAGGTAAGGCGCTCAACGGACTCAGCCGCCCGGCCGCTTGGCCGTCGACGCAAGACGGATGACTATGAACCCGAATTTTCTCGATTTCGAACAGCCGATCGCCGATCTGCAAGCCAAGATCGAAGAGTTGCGCTTGGTCGGTAACGACAACTCGCTGAATATCGGCGATGAAATTGCTCGCCTGCAGGACAAGAGCAGCACGCTGACTGCCAGTATCTTCGGCAATCTCAGCAGTTGGCAGATCGCTAAACTGGCTCGCCATCCGCGCCGTCCTTATACCCTCGATTACATCGAACACATTTTTACCGAGTTCGATGAGCTGCACGGTGATCGGCATTTCTCCGATGACCCGGCGATTGTCGGGGGCGTAGCGCGTTTGAACGATGAGCCGGTCATGGTGATCGGTCACCAGAAGGGCCGCGAAGTACGTGAGAAGGTTCGTCGCAACTTCGGCATGCCGCGTCCAGAGGGCTACCGCAAGGCCTGCCGTCTGATGGAAATGGCCGAGCGTTTCCAGATGCCCATCCTGACTTTTATCGACACGCCCGGGGCATATCCTGGTATCGACGCGGAAGAGCGTGGCCAGAGTGAGGCCATTGCCTGGAACCTGCGGGTGATGGCACGCCTGAAAACCCCGATCATTGCCACGGTGATCGGCGAGGGCGGTTCTGGCGGCGCCTTGGCTATTGGTGTCTGCGATCAACTGAACATGCTGCAGTACTCGACCTACGCGGTGATCTCACCTGAAGGTTGCGCTTCGATTCTGTGGAAAACCGCTGATAAAGCACCGGATGCGGCCGAAGCCATGGGTATTACTGCCGAGCGCTTGAAGGGCCTGGGTATCGTCGACAAAGTCATCGACGAGCCGCTGGGTGGTGCCCACAGTGCGCCGGCGGTGGCGGCCGAGTCGATCCGCAAGGAGCTGACCGCGCAATTGAAGTCGTTGAAGAAGCTCGATACCGACGCACTGCTGGCGCGCCGTTATGAGCGCCTGATGAGTTACGGCGTCGCCTAAGTGGACCTGCCCGCCAGGTTGCTAGCGCGTCTGGCGCCCTGGCGTGATGCGCCGGCCTGGCGCGTCGCCTTCTCTGGCGGGCTCGACTCCACTGTTCTGCTGCATCTGCTGGCACGCCTCGCCAAGTGCGAGGCTTTGCCGCCCCTCTCCGCTATTCATATTCATCACGGCCTGCAGGCCGCGGCTGAAGCCTGGCCGCAGCATTGCCAGAAAGTTTGTGCCGACTTTGGGGTGCCTTTAGAGGTGCGACAAGTACGGGTCGCAACGAGCGCCAGCCTGGAACGTGCTGCGCGTGAGGCTCGCTATGCGGCGTTCACTGAAACTTTGGCCGATGGCGAATTACTGCTGACGGCCCAGCATCGTGATGATCAAGCGGAAACCCTGTTGTTCCGTCTGCTGCGTGGTGCCGGCGTGCGTGGCTTGGCGGGTATGCCGAGTAGTCGGCCGCTGGGGAGAGGGTGGTTGTTGCGTCCGCTGCTGGGGTTCTCGCGCGCTGAGTTGGAAGCTTATGCCCAAGAGCAGGGGCTGAGTTGGGTGGAGGACCCGTCCAATCGCGACCCCCGGTTTTCCCGCAACTACCTGCGCCATCAGGTGTTCCCGCAGCTGATGGCGCACTGGCCGCAAGCGATGGTGACTTTGGCACGTAGCGCTGCGCATTTGCGCGAGGCCCAGGGGCTGTTGGATGAGCTGGCGGAGCTTGATCTGGCAACCAGGCAAACGCCGTCGGCCTTTGCCTGGTTGCCGTTGCCCTCGCTGGCGCTGGCGCCGTTGTTGGCCGTGTCGGCGGCACGCCAGCGCAATGCTTTGCGCCATTGGCTGACGCCGCTAACGCTCTTGCCGGATAGCGAGCATTGGGCGGGTTGGGAAGATTTGCGGGATGCGGCTGTCGATGCCGCGCCGATCTGGCGTCTGGCTCAGGGCGAACTGCATCGGGCCGACGGGCGGTTGTGGTGGTTAAGTGGCGACTGGCTGCAGGAAGGGCGTCAGGCGTTGCCCTGGCATGACTGCAGGCAGCCGTTAACGCTCCCCGGCAATGGCCGTTTACATCTGCAAGGGCAGGGGCCGACGGGGGAGTTGCAGGTGTGCTATCGCCAAGGCGGTGAGGTGCTGGAGCTGCCAGGGCGCGGTCATCGTGACCTCAAGCGTTTGTTTAATGAGTCGGGGTTGCCCGCTTTTGTCCGTGGTCGAGTGCCGTTGCTCTATCGCGCTGGCAAGTTACTCGCGGTCGCCAACCTGCCGGGGCTGAATGGGCCGGCCGAGGGGAGTTGGCAGCTGACCTGGCAACCACCGACGAATGACCAACGTTTGAGCTGAAAGGCCCTTTCCGGTAGACTACGCTCCCGTCTCATACAGCTTCTGCAGACTCCTTCGGAATCGGTGGATGGCTTTCAGTTTTCAAGGCAGCGCCAGTTAAGGTTCTGCTGGTAATGGGTGGGCTCAGGCCTTCCTTCAGCTTTCCCCGGCGGCGCTGACCGCTTAAACGCAGACTTCTAGGGTTTTTCATGACGCGCTACATATTCGTCACGGGCGGTGTTGTTTCTTCATTGGGGAAAGGCATCGCCTCGGCTTCATTGGCGGCTATCCTGGAGGCGCGGGGCCTGAAGGTCACCATGCTCAAACTGGACCCTTATATCAACGTCGATCCGGGCACCATGAGCCCGTTCCAGCACGGTGAGGTGTTTGTCACCCACGACGGCGCTGAGACCGACCTCGACCTTGGCCACTATGAGCGGTTCATCCGCACGACCATGACCAAGGGCAACAACTTCACCACCGGCCGCGTTTACGAAGACGTGCTGCGTAAAGAGCGCCGGGGCGATTACCTGGGCGCCACCATCCAGGTGATTCCGCATATCACCGATGAGATCAAACGGCGCATCATCAAGGGTGCCGGCGATGCCGATGTGGCCATGGTGGAAATCGGTGGCACCGTGGGTGACATCGAGTCGCAGCCGTTCCTCGAAGCGATCCGTCAGCTACGTGTGGAAGTGGGCGCCAAGCGCGCCATGCTGATGCACCTGACCCTGGTGCCCTATATCGCCACCGCCGGCGAGACCAAGACCAAGCCGACTCAGCATTCGGTGAAGGAGCTGCGTTCCATCGGCCTGCAGCCTGATGTGCTGATTTGCCGCTCCGACCATCCGATCGATATGGCCTCGCGGCGCAAGATCGCCTTGTTCACCAACGTCGAAGAGCGTGCGGTGATCGGCCTGGAAGACGTCGACACCATCTACAAGATTCCTTCCGTACTGCATGCCCAAGGCCTGGATGATTTCGTCGTCGAGCGCTTCGGTCTGGAGTGCGGCGGTGCCGATTTGTCTGAGTGGGATCGGGTTGTCGATGCCAAGCTGAACCCGGAAAAAGAAGTCACCATCGCCATGGTCGGCAAGTACATGGAATTGCTGGATGCCTACAAATCGCTGATCGAAGCGATGAGCCATGCCGGCATCCAGAACCGCACCAAGGTCAACCTGCGTTACATCGACTCGGAAGATATCGAGCAGCAAGGCACCGGCCTGCTGGAAGACGTTGACGCCATTCTGGTGCCGGGCGGCTTTGGTCTGCGCGGTGTCGAAGGCAAGATCACCACCGTGCGTTATGCCCGCGAGAACAAGATTCCTTACCTGGGTATCTGCCTGGGCATGCAGGTCGCAGTCATCGAGTTCGCCCGTAACGTGCTGGGCTGGAGCGATGCCAACTCCACTGAGTTCGACAAGGTCGGCAGCCATCCGGTGGTTGGTTTGATCACCGAGTGGGAAGACGCTGCCGGCGGTGTCGAGACGCGCACCGAAGCCTCCGATTTGGGTGGCACCATGCGCTTGGGCGCCCAGGACTGCCAGCTGGAGAGTGGCTCGCTTGTGCATGATTGCTATGCCAAGGGCGTGATAGTCGAGCGTCACCGTCATCGCTACGAAGTGAACAACCACTTGCTGCCGCAACTGCAGGCCGCCGGTTTGAAAGTCACCGGTCGCTCCGGTGATGGCGCCTTGGTCGAAGTGGTGGAAGCGCCGGATCATCCGTGGTTCGTCGCTTGCCAGTTTCACCCGGAGTTCACCTCCACACCGCGTGACGGCCACCCATTGTTCAGTGGTTTTGTTAACGCGGCCCTGGCGCAGAAAGCGAGAAAGGCATGACCCAGAAAGTCATCCGCGTTGGCGGCATCGAAATCGCCAACGACAAACCTTTTGTGTTGTTCGGCGGCATCAACGTTCTGGAGTCGCGCGATCTGGCGCTGAGGACGTGCGAAGAGTACGTGCGGGTGACCGATAAGCTCGGTATTCCCTACGTCTTCAAAGCCAGCTTCGACAAAGCCAATCGCTCTTCGGTCAGCTCCTTCCGTGGCCCCGGCCTGGAAGAGGGTATGAAGATCTTCGAGGAAGTGAAAAAGACCTTTGGCGTACCTGTGATTACCGACGTCCACGAGCCCTACCAAGCGGCGCCCGTGGCAGCGGTCTGCGACATCATCCAGTTGCCGGCGTTTCTTTCGCGACAAACCGACCTGGTCGTGGCCATGGCCAAGACCGGCGCGGTGATCAACATCAAGAAAGCCCAGTTTCTCGCGCCTCAGGAGATGAAACACATTCTCGCCAAGTGCGTGGAAGCCGGGAACGACCAGTTGATTCTCTGTGAGCGCGGTTCCAGCTTTGGTTACAACAACCTGGTGGTCGACATGCTCGGCTTCGGCATCATGAAGCAGTTCGAGTACCCGGTGTTCTTCGACGTCACCCACGCCCTGCAAATGCCGGGCGGGCGTGCCGATTCTGCGGGTGGTCGCCGTGCCCAGGTCACCGATCTGGCCAAGGCTGGCATGAGCCAAGGGCTGGCGGGGTTGTTCCTGGAGGCTCATCCAGATCCGGACAACGCCAAGTGCGACGGTCCCTGCGCGTTGCGTCTGGACAAGCTAGAACCCTTCCTCACTCAGCTCAAAGCGCTGGATGACCTGGTGAAGAGTTTTCCGCTGATTGAGACTGCCTAAGCGGTTCATTCTTCGGTAAAGTGCCGCACGGACGAGTGCTGACCCGTGAGTCAGATAGTCGTCGTAGCCGGCTCGATTGGTTTGAACATTCGTAGACGGTAGCGCCAACTTCTCTGCAGCGCCGTATTCGTAAATTTTGGAGTGCTAATAACAATGGCAAAGATCGTCGACATCAAAGGTCGTGAGGTTCTCGACTCCCGTGGTAACCCCACAGTAGAAGCGGATGTGATCCTCGATAACGGTATCGTTGGCAGCGCCTGCGCGCCGTCCGGTGCTTCCACGGGCTCCCGCGAGGCGTTGGAGCTGCGTGATGGCGACAAGAGCCGTTACCTGGGCAAGGGCGTGTTGAAGGCCGTAGCCAACATCAATGGCCCGATCCGCAGCCTGCTGCTGGGCAAGGACCCGGTTGATCAGCAAGCGCTCGACCGCGCGATGATTGCCCTCGATGGCACAGAGAACAAAGCCACTTTGGGCGCTAACGCGATTCTCGCCGTCTCGCTGGCCGCCGCTAAAGCTGCTGCCCACGACCAGGACCTGCCGCTCTACGCGCACATTGCCAATCTGAATGGCACACCGGGTCAGTACTCCATGCCGGTGCCGATGATGAACATCATCAACGGTGGCGAGCACGCCGATAACAATGTCGACATCCAGGAATTCATGGTTCAGCCGGTTGGCGCCAAGACTTTCGCTGACGGCCTGCGCATGGGTACCGAGATTTTCCATCACCTGAAAGCCGTGCTGAAGGCCCGTGGCCTGAGCACTTCGGTGGGTGATGAAGGTGGTTTCGCGCCGAACCTGGCGTCCAACGAAGATGCGCTCGCGGCTATCGCCGAAGCCGTGGCCAACGCCGGCTACCAGCTGGGTAGCGATGTGACCCTGGCACTGGACTGCGCTTCCAGCGAGTTTTTCGAGGGCGGCAAGTACGACCTGGCCGGCGAAGGCAAAGTGTTCGATGCTGCCGGTTTCGCCGATTACCTGGCTGGGTTGACTCAGCGTTATCCGATCATCTCGATCGAAGATGGCATGGACGAGTCCGATTGGGCTGGCTGGAAGGTGCTGACCGAGAAGATCGGCGACAAGGTGCAGCTGGTTGGCGACGATCTGTTCGTGACCAACACCAAGATCCTCAAGGAAGGCATCGACAAGAGCATCGCCAACTCGATCCTGATCAAGTTCAACCAGATCGGCACCTTGACCGAAACCCTGGAAGCCATTCAGATGGCCAAGGCGGCTGGTTACACGGCGGTGATCTCGCACCGCTCCGGTGAAACCGAAGATTCGACCATCGCCGACCTGGCTGTGGGTACTGCTGCTGGCCAGATCAAAACGGGTTCGCTGTGCCGTTCCGATCGCGTGTCTAAGTACAACCAATTGTTGCGTATCGAAGAGCAATTGGGTGCGAAGGCACCCTACCGTGGTCGCGCCGAGTTCCGCGGTTAAGCCAGGAATGGTAAAAGGGCAGCGTTAGCTGCCCTTTTCATGTGGATATCCGATTTTTCATGCGAAGCCCCTACTGGTTGTTCGTCGTCCTGATCCTACTGCTGGCTGGCTTGCAGTACCGTCTTTGGGTGGGCGAGGGCAGCTTTGCGCAAGTCACCGATTTACAGCATCAGATCGCCGAGCAAAAAGGTGAAAACGAGCGCCTGCTCGAGCGTAACCGCATCCTCGAAGCCGAAGTCATGGAGCTGAAGCAGGGTATGGAAACCGTCGAAGAGCGTGCCCGTCACGAACTCGGCATGGTTAAAGAGGGCGAGACCCTCTATCAGTTGACCGAATGATTTCCTCTGCAATCCCCGCTTTCTGGGCCCTGATTCCTGCTGCGGGGGTGGGCGCACGAATGGGCGCCGACCGTCCCAAGCAATACCTTGAGCTGGCCGGGAAAGCCATTCTCGAACACACCCTGGCGTGTTTCCTCGGGCACCCACAGTTGCGTGGCTTGGTGGTGAGCCTGGCCACCGATGATCCATATTGGCCACAACTGGATTGTTCACGTGACCCGCGTATTCAGCGAGCCGAGGGTGGCGCTGAGCGGGCCGACTCGGTGCTCAACGGCCTGCTGAGGCTGGCTGAGCTGGGTGCGAGCGACGACGATTGGGTGCTGGTGCATGATGCCGCGCGGCCAAACCTGTCGCGCTTCGATCTCGATCTGCTGCTCGCCGAGTTGGCTGATGACCCGGTGGGTGGCCTGCTGGCGGTGCCTGCACGAGATACCCTGAAGCGCGCAGGTGCCGATGGCCGGGTGCTGGAAACCGTCGACCGCTCGGTGATCTGGCAGGCCTTCACGCCGCAGATGTTCCGCTTGGGTACCCTGCATCGTGTGCTGGCAGATGCATTGGTTTCCGGCGTACGGATTACCGATGAGGCCTCGGCAATCGAGTGGGCCGGTCAGGCTCCGCGCTTGATCGAGGGGCGCTCCGACAATCTCAAGATCACCCGGCCGGAAGACCTGGAGTGGTTGCGTCAACGCTGGTCGCAAAAACGCTGAAGCGTTTTGCGCAGGGTTGCTAAGCTCGCGGGCGGCGATCCATCAGTCGGCGTAGAGAGTAGGCCGATGTTCCCATCACGAAATGCACCGATACTCCGGCCGCTCGGCCAGCCCGGCTTTCAGGTGATCGACTAACTGGCGCACCTTCGGCGACAGATGCCGCTGCTGCGGGTACAGCGCCCAGACCGCGGTATTCGGCGGCTGATGGTTTTCCAGTAACGATATCAGTGCGCCGCTTTTCAGGTGTTCCTGCACGTAATAGTCCGGCAGCTGGCACAGGCCCAGGCCGCGCAATGCCGCGTCCAGCACCGCTTGGCCGCTGTTGCAGCGCCAATTGCCTTGCACCCGTTGCGAAGATTCGCGGCCGTTCTGTTGAAAGCCCCAGGTGTCACTGCTGCCGATCAGGCAATTATGCCGACTCAGTTCCGACACGCTGTGCGGTCGGCCGTAATGTTCCAGATACCCGGGCGCCGCACACAGGTACATGCGCCGAGGCGCCAGACGGGTAGCGACCAGGCGTGAGTCCTGCAGGCGGCCTAGGCGAATCGCCAGGTCCAGCCCTTCCTGCACCAAGTCCAGGGTGCGATTGCTCAGTTCGATGTCCACTCGCAGCTGCGGATGGCGCGCCATGAAGTCGGTCACCAAGGGCACGATAAAACGCTCGCCATAGGCCACCGCGCAGGTCATGCGCAGCAATCCTTTGGGTTCACTGGTGAGTTCGCCGACCGCGCGCAGGGCTTCTTCACGGGCATCCTGCAGGCGCTGACAATGCTGCAAAAAGGTCTGCCCGGCTTCGGTCAGGGCAACTCGCCGGGTGCTGCGGTAGAGCAGGCGGGTTTGCAGGCGTTCTTCCAGCCTGGCGATTTGTCGGCTGATGTGTGATGAGGACACGCCGAGACGTTCGGCGGCAGCGGTGAACTGGCCGCATTCGGCCACGGCGACAAACTCGTCCAATCCTTCCCAGCGGTTCATGCGAGCTGATTATCCCTGTATGGCAATAATGTTTTGCTTTGCCGTGGATTATTAATCAAAAGGCGCTGACCTACACTCTGTGCATCGTTTTAATCGCCGGAGAACTTCCATGATCAAGTCACGTGCTGCCGTTGCCTTCGAAGCCAAGAAACCGCTGGAAATCGTCGAGGTCGACGTTGCGCCGCCCAAGGCCGGCGAGGTGCTGGTGCGCATAGTGGCCAGCGGCGTGTGCCACACCGATGCCTACACCTTGTCGGGCGCGGACCCTGAGGGCATCTTCCCGAGCATTCTCGGTCACGAAGGGGGTGGCATAGTCGAGGCCATAGGCGCAGGTGTGACCTCGGTGGCGGTGGGGGATCACGTGATCCCGCTGTATACCCCGGAGTGCGGCAAGTGCAAATTCTGCCTGTCCGGCAAAACCAACCTGTGTCAGGCAATCCGCGCCACTCAGGGTAAGGGGCTGATGCCAGACGGCACTAGCCGTTTCTCCTATAAGGGCAAGCCGATTTTCCATTACATGGGCACTTCGACCTTCTCCGAGTACACCGTGCTGCCGGAAATTTCCCTGGCTAAGATCCCCAAGGAAGCGCCGCTGGAAAAGGTTTGCCTACTCGGCTGTGGCGTCACTACCGGTATCGGCGCAGTGCTGAATACCGCCAAGGTTGAGCCGGGCGCCACTGTGGCAATTTTCGGTCTGGGCGGGATCGGTCTGTCGGCCATCATCGGCGCGACCAAGGCCAAGGCCGGGCGGATCATCGCCATCGATATCAACCCGGCCAAGTTTGCGATCGCCAAGCAACTGGGTGCGACCGACTGCATCAATCCGAATGATTACGACCGGCCGATTCAGGAGGTGATAGTCGAGCTGACCGATGGTGGGGTCGATTACTCCTTCGAGTGCATCGGCAACGTCAATCTCATGCGCGCAGCCTTGGAGTGCTGCCATAAAGGCTGGGGCGAGTCAGTGATTATCGGCGTCGCGGGTGCTGGTCAGGAGATCGCCACTCGGCCGTTCCAATTGGTCACCGGGCGTGTATGGCGCGGCTCGGCGTTCGGCGGCGTGCGTGGGCGTACCGAGCTGCCGAGTTATGTGGAAATGGCGCGCACCGGTGAGATTCCCTTGGATACCTTCATCACCCACACCATGGGCCTGGAGGATATCAACAAGGCGTTCGACTTGATGCATGAAGGTAAGAGCATCCGTTCGGTCATCCACTTCTAGGAACCTGCCCAATATCTATTGCGTTTGGTGATGCTGCGTTGAAAACAGGCTCGGAATGCTCATTGACTGCAGTCAACTGCGCTTGCTCGCCTGTTTTCGCCTTGCCTGACCTGCGCTCGTGACGATCTTGAACAGGTTCGGAGTAAAAGCATGAGTCTGGAAAATCTCTCTTGCCAGAAAAGCTTCGGTGGCTGGCATAAGCGCTATCGGCACCGTTCGGAGGTGCTCGGTTGTGACATGGTGTTCGCCGTCTATCTGCCGCCGCAAGCCGAGCAGGGCGCCAAACTGCCGGTGCTGTACTGGTTGTCCGGGCTGACCTGCACCGATGAGAACTTTATGCAGAAGGCTGGCGCGCAGCGCCTGGCTGCCGAGCTGGGGTTGGTCATCGTGGCGCCGGATACCAGCCCGCGTGGGCCGGAAGTACCGGGTGATCCAGACGGCGCCTGGGATTTTGGTCTGGGTGCCGGCTTTTACCTGAACGCCACCCAGGA
>JBOICE010000300.1:0-7173 GCA_050739815.1 Pseudomonas sp.
GGTCATCAAGGAATACCGCCAACTGCCTGAAGTGGAATGCATCCCCTCGCAGATCAACCAGGTGGTGATGAACCTGCTGGTCAACGCCGCCCACGCCATCGAGCGGTTCGGCCGCATCACCCTGCGCGGCGGGCACGAAGGCGATTGGGTCTGGCTGGAGGTGGAAGACACCGGCCAAGGCATCGAACCGCATCTGCTTAACCGCATCTACGAGCCGTTCTTCACCACCAAACCGATAGGCAAAGGTACGGGCCTGGGCCTCTCGCTGTCATACAACATCGTGCAGAAACACCACGGCCGTATCGAAGTGCACAGCGAACTCGGCAAAGGCTCGCGCTTTCGCATCTGGCTGCCGGCTAGCCAGCCCGCCGCGGTGCGCACTGGTAGCGCAACATGACCGAGCTGCGCGTCTTGCACGGCGCTACCCTGCTGCTGGTGGACGATGAGGACAACATCCTCAAGAGCCTGCGCCGCCTCCTGCGCAACGAGCCCTACGAGATACTCACCGCCAATGACGGCGAACAGGCGCTGCAGCTGCTCAGCCAGCAGCGCATCGACCTGGTGATTTCCGACGCGCGCATGCCCGGCATGGATGGCGCCAGCCTGCTCGCCGAAGTACAGCAACGCTGGCCAGAATGTCTGCGCATCCTGCTGACCGGGCACGCCGAGCTCAGCACCACGATCAAAGCGATCAATCAAGGGCAGATCTACCGCTACATCAGCAAACCCTGGGATGACGACGAGTTGCGCCTGATCATCCGCCAGGCGCTGGCATTCCAACATTCAGAGCGCGAACGAGAACGCCTGGAGCAACTTACCCGCGAACAGAATCAACACCTGCAGGAGCTTAACGCGACCCTTGAGCGGCGGGTGCGCGATCGCACTGCCGAGCTGCAGCAAACCGCTGACATGCTCGACTTGGCCTACGCAGAGCTCAAACGCAGCTATATGACGGCCACCGAGGTGTTTTCACTGCTACTCAACCAGCGCCTGCCCAAAGACAAACAGACCAATGCCCAGGTCATCGTCTTGGTGCGCGCCTACGCCGATCACCAGCAGCTGGGTGAAGGGCCAAGCCGTGATCTGTGCATGGCGGCAGCGCTTTATAACCTCGGCAAGCTGAGCTGGAACGACCAATTGCTCAACCGCCCGGCCGATGTGCTGTACCGCGAGGAGCGCCTGCGCTATCAGCAATACCCGACTCTGGGTGAAAACCTGCTGATGGCCCTCGAACCGCTACAGGACGCGGCCTCACTGATTCGCCATCATCAAGAGCGCTGGGATGGTCGCGGCTTCCCCGATCACCTGAAGGCAGAAGCCATTCCCTTCGGCTCCCGCCTGCTCAAACTGGCGGTGGACTTCATCGAGTTGCAATGCGGCCTCTTCCTGGAGCGCTGCCTGAACCGCGACGAAGCGCTGCTGCTGATCATGAAATACGCCGGCACGCTCTACGATCCGCAGCTCTGCGAAAAATTTATCAGCCTGTGCACCAATCTGGCACCCGACCTCGCGCTGGCTGACGCCAGCATCCTGGCCCTGGATACCCGCCGTCTTGCGCCAAACATGATCCTGGCGCGCAACCTTCATGCCGCCAATGGCATGTTGTTGCTCAACGAAGGCAAACAGCTGACCCGCCTGCTGATCGACAAACTGATCGCCTTTGAAGCCACCGAGGGCGCGCACTACACCCTCTTCGTCCACCAGCCCGAAGATGCCGTCACGCCGCAGGAGACAGCCCGATGATCAAGATCCAACTGGTGGACGACGAGCCACACATACTCGCAGCCTTGCAGCGGGCCTTGCGCCCACACCACTGGGACGTACAGGTGTTCACCAATGCCCAGGACGCCCTGGACGCGCTCTGCGAGCACGACTACGCGGTCATCATCTCGGACTACAGAATGCCGCAGTTCGATGGCATCACCTACTTGCAGTTCGCCCGCCAGCGCCAGCCCAACGCTCTGCGCATGCTGCTCAGCGGCCACGGCGACCGTCAGTCGATGATGCAGGCAATCAATCAGGCGGAAATCTACCGTTTCATCTCCAAGCCCTGGGAAGACTACGAAATCGAAGCGGCCTTGCGCGCGGCCATCGACCTCTATCTGCTGCGCGACGAAAACCAACGACTACTGTTGCAGGTGCGCCAGCAACAAAGTGACCTGGATCGCCAGCAGCAGGAGCTGCAGCGTCTGGAGGCCGAGCACCCGGGTCTTACTCGCGTGCGTCGTGATAGCGACGGCTCGGTGCTGATCGGCGAACTCGAGCAGGACTGAGCGCGGCCAGCTTGGCAAACCAGCAGCACGGCACGAGGGAACGTGATGAAAACCCGGCACATCATTTTTCAGGCCTACTTGCACATCCTGGCCTTCGCATTACTGGTTCTGGGCAGTATTGGCCTGCTCGACTACCTGCTGAGCGATGATCTCAACCGCTACAACATGGTGCTGTTGCCAGACAGTTCGCTGGTTTCGGTGCTGCTGGGTATCGGCTTGCTAAGCGCCGCACGCAACCTGCATCGCCTGCGCCTGCTGGCGGTCGCTCTGCTGCTGAGCATTTGCCTGTATACCCTGCTGCATAATCTCCTGGTCGCCGATCCCGAATCGGGACGCTCTCTCATCAGCGGCTTTTTGCGCATGCACAGCGCTCTGGCGATCCTCTCGAGCCTGCTTGCTCTAGCCATTCTCAGCGCCAACCGCGGCGCCTGGGGGGCCTTGCTCAGCCGCCTGCTCGGCGTCGCGGTGATCCTGGTCATTCTGCTGTCCCAACTGACGCCTCTATGGTCGGCGCTTGGCCTCGCACCGCTTGGCTTCAAGCTCGAAACCAACAGCATCGCCCACCTCTTAAGCCTGCTGCTCGGCATTGCGGTCTTGCTGCTGCCGCTATTACCGACACACCGTGAGCAACTACTCGATCGCCTGACCCTGAGTGCTGGCGTACTCGGAGTGCTGATCACCGGCATGAGTTGGTACGTGTTGAGCCAGCAAAATATCGAAGGCGCATCCCGCCAGAGCAGCCTGTTGTTGTCCAAGGTGCAACTCTCTACCGAGCGCACGCTGAGCGAACACCTGGCGTTGATGCGGCGCATGGCCGAGCGTTGGGAAAGCGCCGGGCAACTGCCCGGCGATGGGCTCTGGCACCAGGAAGCCGGCAGCTACCTGCACGATTTCCCTGGCCTCGGCCTGGTTGCGGTGCTCGATCGAGAGTTAAGCCCGCAACGGCTGCTTGACAGTAAACCGGCCGGTGCCGCCCGGCTGCAATTTTTCCTTGAAGAACCGCACCAGCGCGCGTGGCTGACGAGCGTGCAATACAGCCAGCAGGCCCGCATCGGCGATGCCGTGGCCATCGCACGTGGCAACGACAGCAGCTTGCTGGCGGTGCCCTTGAACCTGCCTCAACATCCTGGCTGGATGCTGGTGGCCAGCCTCAACCTCACCTCGACCCTGCACAGGCTGCTGGGCAACGATTTCGGCGGTTTGGCGCTCAAGGTGTTCGAAGATCAACAGGTCATTTTCGACTCAACGAACCAGCGGGAACCGGGTTATCTGACGCCGCTCGGCGAACAGCTGGTGCAATGGCAGAGCGGCAACGCCTGGCGCCTGGTCAGCTATCAGGGCGCCCCACGCAGCGACTTCAGCATCGCCCACCTGCCCAGCCTGGTGATGTTGTTCGGCCTGGCCTTCAGCTTTTTCATCATGATCAGCCAGCGGCTGGGGCGCCTGGCCGTCGAACATGCGCAGCACCTGCAAAGTGTTAACCAGAAGTTAGAAGCCAGCCTGTGGCATCAGGCCAACCTGCAGGCACTGAACCAGCGGATCATGGAGTTCTCCATGGACGTGCTCTGCTCCATCGACGAACAGGGCCGCTTCATTCAGCTCAGCCCCTCGGCCGCCAGCGTGCTCGGCTACCAGCCGGACGAGCTGACCGGCCGCCCCTACCTGGACAACGTAGTGCCCGGGGATCGCGCCGCCACCCTGGCGACCATGCAGGCGATGATGGCTGGCGAGGATAGCCAGGGCTTTCGCAACAGCTACCGACGCAAAAATGGCAGCATCGTCCACCTGTACTGGAGCGGCGGCTGGTCGGAGAGCGAACGCACCCTGTTCGCCGTGGCCCATGACATCACGCGCCTGGTACAGAACGAGGCCTACGCCGAGGATCATCGCGACATTCTCAGCATGATCTCCACCGACCAGCCGCTGGCAGAGATCCTCAAGGCTATCTGCCAACTGGCCGAGTCCCAGGATCCGACTGCACGCTGTTCGGTGCTGCTGGTGGACAAGGAGCAGAAGCACCTGCTGCACGGTGCCGCCCCGAGCCTGCCGGACAGTTTCAACCAGGGCATGAACGGCAGGGACGTCGGCCCCCATGCCGGTTCTTGTGGCACCGCGGTGTACCGCCGGCAGTTGGTCATAGCCGAAGACATCAGCCATGACCCGCTCTGGCAGGAGCACCGCGCCCTAGCCTTGAGGCATGGCCTGCGGGCCTGCTGGTCGATTCCGCTAATTTCCCACCACGGCGATGTACTCGGTACCTTCGCCATCTACCACCGCGGCCCCAAGGTGCCGGACGACGAGCAACTGCACCTGATTGGCACCGTCGGCCAATTGGCCGCCATCGCTATCGAACGCCAGCACGACCGCCTGCGCTTGCAGGAAAGCGAGCAACGCTACCGTTCGCTGTTCACCTTCAACCCAGACCCGGTGTTCTCCTTCGACCTGGCCGGCCGTTTCGAGAGCATGAACCAGGCCGGTTGTCAGCTCTGCGGCTACAGCGAGGAGGAACTACTCGGCCAACACATGTCGCTGCTGATCCCGGCCGACGATATGCAACAGATCCACCGCCACCTCAAGGCCGCCACTAAGGGTGGCACGCAACGCTACGAAGTCCGTTGCCAGAGCCGCGACGGCCAATTGCTGGAGCTGGACATCACCAACCTGCCGATCATCATCGACGGGCAGATAGTCGGGGTGTTCGGCATCGCCAAGGACATCAGCGAGCACAACCGCATGACCCGCGCCCTGCGCGAGGCGTTGCAGCACTCGGAGCACCAGGCCGAACTGCTGCGCGGGCTGAGTCAAACCGCGGTGAACATCAACAGCATCATCGAAAGCCAGGCCCTGCTCGACTACATGACCGAACGCCTGCGCCTGCTGCTCGGCGCGCACCAGTCGGCCATGAGCCTGACCCCGGGGACGCACTGGGCGCAGTCGATCGATGCCGTGTCGCTCTCGGAAAAATACGCCACCTGGCAGGACTACCGGACGCCGCCCGATGTCCGCGCTATCTACGCGCTGGCCTGCGAAGCCAACCAACCGCTACTGCTCAGCCAGGAGGAGCTGGAAAGGCACCCAAGGTGGCGCAAACTCAGCGCCGCAGGCAGCCCCCATCCGCCGCTGCGCGGCTGGCTGGCGGTGCCGCTGAAAGACTACGACGGCAGTAATCTCGGGCTGTTGCAGCTCTCGGACAAATACATCGGCGAGTTCGATCAGGACGACCTGGCGATTGCCCAGCAGTTCGCCCAAATGGCCGTCGTGGTGCTGGAGAACAACCGCCTGATGCATGCGGTGATTGCCGGTGAACGGCGCCTCAAAACCCAGCTGGAGTTCACCTCGGCGATCACCAACAGCATTGCCGAAGGCCTGCTGGCGGTCGACCGTCAAGGCCTGTTGAGCTTTATCAACCCGACCGCCGCCGAGCTGCTCGGTCGGCCGGCGGATGTCTTGCTTGGCCAAACGCTGGCGCGCTACCTGCCGCTGCCGCTCAACGACAGCGCACAAACCAGTAGCCACGGCGAAATGAGCCTGTCGCTGACGCCTCTGGGCGAGCGCCATATCGCCTATGACAGCGCCCCCCTGCTTGACGATGACGGCCCGCAAGGCTGGGTCGTGGCCTTTCGCGACATCACCGCGCACAAGGAAGCGGACAAGCAATTGCGCCTGCTTAAACGCAGCCTGGAAGCCAGCTACAACGGTGCATTGATCTGCGATGCGCAGGCCGCTGACCTGCCGATCATCTACGTCAATCCGGCGTTCGAACGCATCACCGGTTATAGCGCCGCGGAAGCCATCGGGCGCAACTGCCGTTTTCTCCAAGGCGAGGAGCAGGAGCAGCCAGGTATCAGCGAAATTCGCCAGAGCCTGATAGAAAAACGCGACGCCCATGTGGTTCTGCGTAACTTTCGCAAGGACGGTACGCCGTTCTGGAACGACCTGTACATCGCGCCGGTGCCCAACGAACAGGGCGAGATCACCCACTTCATCGGCGTGCAGAACGATATTTCCGCGCAGAAGCGTTTCGAGTCCGAGCTGGCCTTCAACGCCAGCCACGATGTGCTCACCGGTCTGCCCAACCGCTCGCTGCTGGAGGATCGTCTGAGCCAGGGTTGCCAGATCAGCCGCCGCTACAAACGCAGCCTCGCGGTGATGTTCATCGACCTGGACGGTTTCAAACCGATCAACGACACCATGGGCCACAATGTCGGCGACCAGATACTGATCGAGGTCGCCCGGCGCATGAATCAACAGGTACGCCCTGGAGACACCGTCGCACGCCTGGGCGGGGACGAGTTCATCGTCATCCTGCCGGACCTGGCTCGCGAAGAAGACGTGCTCCTGGTGGCCGACCGGATCGTCGAGAACCTCGCGCGCCCCTACAAAGTCGGCGGCAGCGAGCTGCACATCACCGCGAGTATCGGCATCACCCTCAGCGACGGCAGCATCGAACAACCGATGCAGCTGATCCAGCAGGCCGACCTGGCGATGTACAAGGCCAAGCAGCAAGGGCGCAACAACTACCAGTGGTACACCGAAGACCTCAACCAGAAGGTCAGCGAGCGCGTAACCCTGCGCAACGAGTTGCAAAAAGCCATCGAGGCCGAGGCCTTCGAGCTTTATTACCAGCCGCAGGTCGACGCGCGCAGCGGCCGGGTAGCCGGTTACGAGGCGCTATTGCGCTGGCAGCACGCCGAACAGGGTTTCATTTCACCGGCGCAGTTCGTCCCGGTAGCCGAAGACACCGGGCAGATCATCCCGCTCAGCGAATGGGTACTGAGTACCGCCTGCCGCCAAGCTCGCCAGCTGTTCGATCAGGGCTGGAACAGCACGGTGATGGCGGTGAATATCTCGCCCGTGCAGTTCCAGCGCGCCAACTTCGTCGAGACGGTGCGAGCAACGC
>JBOICE010000301.1:0-2665 GCA_050739815.1 Pseudomonas sp.
GCCACCGAAATCGGCTGGACCTGGCTCGATCGCAGCCAGCATGGCACGGGTCTGAACAGCACGATCAAATACCTGATGCTCCGGCATGCCTTCGAGGGTTGGCGGATGGTGCGGGTGCAGCTGCAAACCGCAGCGAGCAACCTGCGTTCGCAACGCGCCATCGAGAAGCTCGGCGCGGTGCGTGAAGGCGAGTTGCGCAACCATCGCCGACTGGCCGATGGGCGGTTGGACGGCAGCGTGCTGTACAGCATCACCGACCAGGAGTGGCCGCAGGTGAAGGCCTGGCTGGAGGCGCGTTTCAGCGGCTGAGCATGGGCCATCATTTGTCTACCGAGGCTGCGCATTTCTGGCAGGCCACCGAACTGGGTGGCCTGGAGCTGTTGGCTGCGAGCTTCGTCGAACATCGCTTCGCTCCGCATGTGCATGAAGGCTATGTGATCGCCGTGGTCGAGGCGGGCGCCGAGCGTTATCGCTACCGTGGGGTCGAGCACTTGGCCACGGCTGGCAGCCTGGCGCTGATCAATCCAGACGAGGTGCATACCGGTTCCAAGGGGCACGACGAAGGTTGGCGCTATCGAGTGTTCTATCCCGAGGCTCGGCAGATTCAAGCCATCTTGGCGGAGCTGGAATTACCGACGGCTAATCTGCCGACGTTCGTTGGCAGCGTGCATCGCGATGCCGACCTGGTGGCGACTTTCAGCGCCTTGCACCGGCTTCTGGAGAAAGGGGCCAGTGCCTTGCAGCAACAGACCGCCTGGCGCGAGGCGTTGCTGGCCTTGCTGCAACGGCATGCTCAGCAAGGGCAACCGCCGGTGGCGGGCCGCGAGCCACAGAGCGTAGCTCGGGCCAAGGAGCTGTTGCGCGCGCAATTGGCCGAGCCGCCCTCCTTGGAGGAGTTGGCGGCGGCGGTCAATCTTTCGCCCTTCCATTTTGCCCGGGTGTTCTGCCGTGCCACTGGCTTGCCGCCCCATGCCTGGCTCAAGCAACAGCGTTTGGAGCAGGCGCGTTGTTTGCTCAAGGCCGGTTGTGCAGCGGTCAGCGTCGCGGCGCAGTTGGGCTTTGCCGATCAAAGCCATTTGACCCGCCAGTTCAAGCAGGCCTATGGCGTTGGCCCCGGTGAGTACCGAACAGCCTGCGCCAGATCGTTCGGGGCGCTAGTGCCGGGAGCGGTTGGCCGCCCCCCTGAGAAAATCCTGTAAGGGGAAACTCGCTCGCCGGCATCGCTATCCGGCCTATCTCCCGAAGGGGGCGCCAGCGTCTCGGGCGGCGTGGATTGACCGGCCCTACGAGCTGAACTTTCCCCAACGTGCGCAAGATCGTTCAAGACTCGCCGAATAGGACCGCCTAGGCTGGAGGACAGGAGGAGCTTCCATGACCCGCTCGCACGACACGTTTCCCGCGTCCCAGCACACCCGCTTACAAGAGCTACTGCACGGCGCCCGCGATACCTTGCCGATGATTCTCGGCGCGATTCCCTTCGCCATTATCTTTGGCACCCTGGCGATCGCTGCCGGGCTCTCGATCTGGCAAACGCTGGGGATGTCGCTATTGGTCTTTGCCGGGTCGGCGCAGTTCATCGCGGTCAGTCTGCTGACTGGCGGTGCCGGGTTGCTCGTGGTGCTGTTGACGACTTTCGTGGTCAATCTGCGGCATGCCCTTTACAGCGCGACTTTGCAGCCCTTCGTTCGTCATTTACCGACGCGCTGGCGTGCGCCGCTGGCATTCTGGCTGACCGATGAGACCTTTGCGGTGGTGCAGTACCGTTATGCCGCCCGCGATCTATCGCCGCACAAGCATTGGTACTTCCTCGGATCGGCGTTGGCGATGTATGGCAACTGGGTGCTCTGCACGCTGGTGGGTGTGGCCTTTGGCCAAGCGGTGCCGAACCTGACGGCCTGGGGCCTGGACTTTGCCATGTTGGCGACCTTCATCGGTATCGTTGTGCCGATGTTGCGCAATCGGCCACAGGTTGCCGCAGCGCTGGTGGCGGGGGCAGTCGCGGTGCTGACGCACGGCTGGCCGTACAAGCTTGGTTTGATGGCCGCGGCCTTGGCCGGGATCGCTGTTGGTATTTGGTTGGAGCGGCGGGCTAGCGCCGAGCCGCTAAGGGAGGCTGTGTAATGGAACTCTGGTTGCTGATTCTAGGGATGACAGGGATTACCTTCGCCATCCGTTACAGTCTGTTCGCCTGGCCGGATCTGCGTTTTCCGCCGCTGGTGCTGCAGGGCTTGCACTATGTGCCGGCGGCGGTGCTCACGGCTATCGTCGTGCCCGGCATGCTGTTGCCGGACGGCCAGCACCTGGCATTCAGCCTGGACAACGCGTATTTGCTCGCGGGTCTCGGCGCGATCCTGATTGCCGCGCTCAGCCGCAATCTGCTGGCGACTATCGGCGGTGGACTGCTGGTGTTCTTCCTGTTGCGTTGGGCATTGGGACAGTTGCCTGTCTAATATGGATAAGTAGTACATTTGAGATTAATTACTATTTACTTCTGATTCTTTTTCGCCTACTTTCGCTCCCCTTTTTTCTGGCTTCGGTCGTTATCCGTGGGAGCAATCATGTTGTTTGTCAGTCGGCGCAGTCACTTGGCCTTGGGCGTTGCCCTGGCTTTTTCCAGCGTGCAGGTGTCGGCCGATACGCTGGAACTGGAAAATGTCGAAGTGGT
>JBOICE010000302.1:0-4012 GCA_050739815.1 Pseudomonas sp.
GGCTTGACCGTCATGGCGGTGCCCACCGAGGCGATGATGATCGCGCCGATGGCCAGCCATTGCGTCAGGCTCAGTTGTTCGTGCAGGAACAGCAGGCCTGAGAGCGCCGCGACTGCCGGCTCGATGCTCATCAGCGTGCTGAAGGTGCGCGCAGGCAGGCGGGTCAGGGCGGCCATTTCCAGGCTGAAGGGCAGGGCTGTTGAGAGTATGGCAACAGCAATCGCGACAGGTAGCAGCGACCAACTGAACAGGCTGCTGCCGGCCTGCACAAGCCCAATCGGAAAGACGATCAGCGCGGCAACGAAGGTCCCCAACGCCGCTGTATAGGCGCCATGCTCGGCGCCGGCCTTTTGGCCGAAGACGATATACAGCGCCCAGCATGCGCCTGCGCCGAGGGCCAGGCACATGCCGAGCGGGTCGAGTTGCGCGACCGACTGATCGGTCGGTAACAGCAGCGCCAGGCCAAGCACCGCCAGCGCGATCCAGACAAAGTCGACAAGCCGCCGCGACGACAGCAGGGCCAGCACCAGCGGGCCAGTGAACTCGAGGGCCACGGCAATACCCAGCGGCACGGTTTTCAATGCCATATAGAACAACAGGTTCATGCAACCCAGGGCTGCGCCGTAGGCAAGCAGCGAGCGGCACGAACGGACGGTCAAGCGGGCGCGCCAGGGGCGCATGATCAGGCACAGGATGATTGCACCCAGGCCGAGGCGCAGGGCCGAGGTGCCTTCGGCGCCGACGATTGGGAACAGTCCTTTGGCCAGGGCGGCCCCCCCTTGAATCGAGAACATTGCGATTAGCAGCAGGCTGATCGGTAAGAGGATTGACGGTGCGTTTTTAAACCCAGGCATGTTCGTGTCCGTTGATCGAGGCAGGTTGCCACTGTGCAGTCTTGCAGCAGCCTGGCACTGGCTCAAAGCGCTGAGAGTGAAGGGGAGAAGCGTTTGCAAGCCTGGCTGTGGGAGCCCGATCAGGCTAGTTGGCCTTTGCTTGGCGGTGAGCATCACGCATAGAGGCCAGCTTAAAAGCGACCTCGAAAAAAAACCGACCATCAACAGGCTGTGTGAAAACCTAGCGAGCGAAGGTTAGGCAAGGCAAAAACAGGCGAAAAAGCGCAGTTTACACGTGGTAAATGAGCATTTTTAGCCTATTTTTAACGCTGTATAACCGAGCGCAGTAGTTTTCACACGGCCTGTTCAAGGCCGGTTCTTCGTGCCAGCTTAACTCAGCGATATTCGCAGAGGTAGGCGGTATCGATGGCGACTTTCAGCTGGAATTTGCTGTTGGCCTGCACCGTGAATTTGCTACCAGCGGCGAAGGTTTCCCAAGCGTCGCTGCCTGGCAGCTTGACGGTCAGGGCGCCAGCGATTACGTGCATCACTTCCAGTTGGCTGGTACCGAACTCGTATTCGCCTGCGGCCATTACGCCGATGGTGGCTGGGCCGTCTGCCATGCCGAAGGCGATGGATTTGACGGTGCCGTCGAAGTACTCGTTGACCTTGAACATGTGGAATTCCTCGAGGGGCTAAAAAAGGCCGATCAGTATGCCCAAGGCGTTTCGGTGCGTCACCCGCTTTGAGGGTATTCATTCCTGTCGGGCGGGAGGGGTGGCTGGCAAACCGAATTCACAGGTCTTTGATGTGCCGGGGTCAAGTCTGGGGCCGCTGCAGGCGCTGCCCTTGCTGTGAGGGTCAGGGCGATTTTTCAGGGCGTGGCTTTTCAGAACTTGAGCAGGCAGAACCAATGGCAGCAGGCGAGCGGTGTTTCGCGCATCTTCCAGGGCGCGGTGCTGCTGGCCGTTGAAATTCATGCCGGCCAGTTGTAGTGCGGTGTTCAGGCTCACCGGTCGCTGCAGACGACGGGCTTCGGCGAAGCGCTGTTTGAGGTTGAGGTGCGGTACAGCAGTCAGCGCACTGTTGAGTTGCTGCTGGCTCCAGTCCTGCTCCAGCTGGCGGCGGTCATATTCGCCCCAGCTGGCCCAGCCGGCCAGGCGTGGATGGTGCGCGGTCAGCCAGCGCTCGAATAAGGGCCAGACCGCATTCAGTGGCGCGGCGGCATCCACATTCGCTTGGCTGATATGCGTCAGTTCGCGGCAAAAGCTGGTCAGGTAGGGCCTGCGCAAGGGGCGAACGAAGCGCTGGAAGTGGTCCAGCTCACGTCCGTCGCTGGATACCAAGCTTGCACCAATCTCGATAATTTCCATTTCGGCTACTGGCCAGCCACCTTCTTCCGTGGTGGCTTCCAAGTCGATTACCAACCAATATCCCATAGCTCCTCCGTTGTGCTTTCGGCAGTATGGAAGGGCTTCACTGAGTCGGCAAACTGCATGCTAGGCTCAGTTTCGGTCGAATGATGGAGGTGAGCTATGGCGAAGGTGGCATTTATCGGGTTGGGCACGATGGGTTTTCACATGGCTGGGCACTTGGCGTGTGAGGGGCATCAAGTCTGCGTGTATAACCGTTCGCCGGCCAAGGTCGAGCTTTGGTGTGACGAGTTTGCCGGTGAGAGCGCGGCCACCCCGCGAGAAGCCGCACAGGGTGCCGAGTTGGTAATGACCTGTGTCGGCAATGACGAAGACTTGCGCAGCGTGGTGCTGGGCGCGGACGGTGCATTGGCCGGCATGGCGGCGGGCAGTGTGCTGGTCGACCACACCACGGCTTCCGCCAGCGTTGCGCGTGAACTCGGGTTGTTAGCTGCCGAGCGCGAACTGGGTTTTCTCGATGCCCCGATGTCGGGCGGTCAAGCGGGCGCCGAGAATGGCATGCTGACGGTGATGGTCGGTGGTGAGCAGGCTTTCTATGATCGTGCTGCGCCGGTGATTGAGAGTTACGCGAAGATGGTCAAGCTGATGGGCCCGATAGGCAGTGGTCAGCTGACCAAGATGGTCAACCAGATCTGCGTCGGCGGGCTATTGCAGGCGCTGGCCGAGGCGCTGCATTTCGCCCAGCGCGCAGGCCTGAATGCCCAGGCCGCGATGGAGGTGATCGGTCAGGGGGCGGCGCAGTCCTGGCAGCTGGAACATCGCCATCAGACCATGCTGGAGGGTAAGTTCGATTTCGGTTTTGCGGTGGACTGGATGCGTAAGGACTTCTCCATCGTCCTCGATGAGGCCGGCCGCAATGGTGCGCAATTGCCGGTCACGGCGCTGGTCGATCAGTTCTATGCCGAGGTGCAGGCCTTGGGCGGTGGCCGTTGGGACACCTCGAGCTTGATTGCGCGTCTGAAATAAAGGATCGGGCAGGCCGTCAGGACTTCGCGCGGTTGGGGTTTGGGCGCCTCAGGTGCGAAAAATAAAGTACACCGCTCCCAGCAAGCACAGGCCTGCCCATAGGTAGTCGAGCTTCAGCGGCTGCTGCATATAGAACAGGCTGAAGGGTACGAAGATCGCCAGGGTGATGACTTCCTGCATAATCTTCAGGTGCCCAACGGACAGTTCGCCGTAGCCGATACGGTTAGCCGGCACCATGATCAGGTACTCGAACAGTGCGATGCCCTAACTGATCAGCGCGGCGATGAGCCAAGGTCTGCCGTTCAAGGTCTTCAGATGGCCATACCAGGCAAAGGTCATGAGGACGTTGGAGAGGGCAAGCAGGGATGCGGTTTCAACCAGATCGGCATTCGGCCCCCCTCAATTTTGAGTGCGAAAGCCTAAAGCGAGGCCCTTGGCGCGACAAGGTTTACCTGGTGCGGCTGAGTGCGGTTCCTGAATGGATTGGCCACGCCGAATCCGAATCGGCTGCGGAGGCCTGGCACTCGTATGTGTTGGTGTCGTATGGGGCATGACGCCTTCATTTTTAGGGGGCTGGCGATGAAGCTGCGCAATGTTCTCTACCGCTATGCCAGGGGCGGGCACGCGCTTTAGCCGGTGTCTGCCGCCAGCGTGAATCCGTGGGGAATATCCCAATTCACGTGACAGCGGGTAAAATCGCAACCCTGTCAGGCCGGGGTCAAAGGTTGCGAGGTAAGGCTAGTCATGAACTGTCGTGCGGGCTGTGGCGCCTGTTGTATT
>JBOICE010000303.1:0-4027 GCA_050739815.1 Pseudomonas sp.
GGGGGGGGGGAGAACGCCCGAAAACGCCCGAATAGTGAACGAATCACTTCGCCTTCGCTACTGATTCCCCTCTCGTGAACTCAAGTCCGACAGGCTGCCAGTAAACCGAATTGCAGAGCGTCTGCCCAGGTACTGGCGATATCGTGTTACGCACGCTGACGCAAAATCTCTGCCGTGACCTCCCGCACGATCCGCAGGACAAGCCCCACCGCCTCAGACTGCGGATCGACCGGATAAACCATATAAGCAGGCAACAGAAAGTCTGGAGTGCCAGGGTGCCGGTACAGTCGTCCTGCGTCCAGTTCATTCTTGACGAGTCGCAGTGGGAAATACCCAGAGCCGCCGTAGGCCAGAATATGGTGCAGGCCCAGCCAGCCGATATTGGCGCTCAACCCTGGGCCCAGGAAGTCGGGAAAGGTTGCACTGTGCTTGCTGGCGAATTCCGGGCCCCAGTCGATATACACATAGTTCTCACCAGGTGGGTTGGGGGCCTCGTCGCTGGTGGTCACGTAGACCAGTTGTTCTTCGAGCAGCGGTTCAACCACCAGCCCCGGCCGGCTTTGCGGCGTGTACATCACACCGATGTTGGTACGCCCCTCAACAAGCCCCTGTATGAGTTCATCTTCGAAGGCGATCTCGGCGCGTATTGCGATGTCTGGTACCGCACTACGGATTCGCGGCAGGCAGACAAACAGCAGGTCGTCCCAGAGCCCGAAACGTCCGCCAATGGTCACGGAAGCCCGAAAGCCCTTGGCCACGCCTATGTCGTGGCGGGCACGTTCCACAGTGCGCACGAGCGTGGTCGCGTAGGGTTGAAAGGAGCGACCTGCGAGGGTCAGAGCCGTGCCGGCCTTGTTGCGAACGAACAGACTGCAGCCGAGTTGCGCCTCCAACGCGGCGATTCTGGCACTGACGGTCGATTGCGTGACGAACAGCCGCAAGGCGGCATTGCGGAAATTTCCGGCGGCGATGACGGTCAGAAACGTTCGGGCAAGTTCAGTATCCATAAGCTGCTATCCGTCCAGTAGGTCGTCAAGTAGAAGCATCATCTGCCCCTGCTTCGTCTCTTGCGACGTCGATAACAGTCCCACCGCTTGACCAACCAACTGCCAGGAGTGTCCCCGCGCACTGAACCGCCCCGGCTTTCCCGGAGGCTCCAACTCTTGAGAGGATGGAGCCATGAAGACAGCAACGAAGTATTCCCCGGAAGTACGCGAGCGAGCGGTTCGACTGGTGCTTGAGCACCAGGACGGACATGAATCCGAGTGGGCAGCGATCTGCTCGATTGCAGCCAAGATCGGTTGCACAGCCGAAACGCTGCGCCGCTGGGTGCGGCAGGCCGAGCGAGATGGTGGCCAGCGTGAGGGCTTGACCACGACCGAGCGTGAGCGGATCAAGACGCTAGAGCGCGAGGTGCGTGAGCTGCGCCAGGCCAACGAGATTCTGCGCAAGGCGTCCGCGTATTTTGCCCAGGCGGAGCTCGACCGCCGCTTCAAGCCATGAAGGCGTTCATCGACGAGCATCGTGCGGTCTATGGAGTCGAGCCGATCTGCCGAGTGCTGCCGATCGCTCCATCGACCTACTACACGCATGCGATCCGCCAGGCCAACCCCGAGCGACGTCCGTTACGGGCGCAGCGTGATGACATCCTGAGCGCCCATGTTCAGCGGATCTGGCAGGAGAACTTCCGGGTCTACGGCGTGCGCAAGGTCTGGCGGCAGCTGCGGCGCGAAGGCGTGGTGGCGGCACGCTGTACGGTGGAGCGGCTGATGCGCCGACTCGGCCTGCAAGGTGTCGTACGCGGCAAGCCGATCAAGACGACGGCCAGCGACAAGACCAAGCCGTGTCCGCTGGATCGGGTCAACCGCCAGTTCCGCGCCGAGCGGCCAAATGCGCTGTGGGTGTCAGACTTCACCTACGTCAGCACCTGGCAAGGCTTCGTCTATGTCGCCTTCGTTATCGACGTGTTCGCCCGCCGTATCGTCGGCTGGCGGGTATCCAGCTCTGCCCGTACCGACTTCGTGCTCGACGCGCTAGAGCAAGCGCTATTCGCCCGCCGCTCCATCAGCCAGGGCGGACTCATCCACCACAGCGATCGCGGGGTGCAATACGTGTCAATGCGCTATACCGAGCGCTTGGCCGAGGCCGGTATCGAGCCCTCGGTGGGCAGCGTGGGGGATTCTTACGACAATGCTCTGGCCGAGACCATCAACGGCCTGTACAAGGCCGAGGTGATCCACCGTCGCTCCTGGCAGAATCGGGAAGCAGTGGAGCTGGCGACGCTGGAATGGGTGGACTGGTTCAACCACCGGCGGCTGCTCGAACCTATCGGTAACATCCCACCCGCAGAGGCCGAAGCCCTTTACTATCAGCAACTCACCGAGTCGGCCCAGGCGGCATGACTCACACTAAAGAGCCTCCGGTATTCCTGGGGCGGTTCAAGGCGGTTGACCGAAACCTGTGTTTCTCTGCATGAGACTCAGCTGTCACGGGCCATCCAGCGCTGTTGATGAATCCAGTCAACGATCTCGCCTTCTGGCGCATAGCCATTGACCGTCTCGCGCAGCAATTGCCGCACTTTGGTGTAGTCGTCTTGTTCGACGGCTTTGAGCAGTTCTGCTAGCACCGCTTTGAAAACTTCCCAAGGCAGATGCTCTTCATTGGCCCGCATAATCATCGGGTGATCGGTTGGGCTGACGTTGTCTCCGATCAGCAGCTCTTCATAGAGCTTCTCACCAGGCCGCAAACCGGTGAACTCGATGGCGATGTCACCATGGGGACTCTTCTCCGAGCGCACGCTAAGGCCGGAAAGATGGATCATCTTCTCTGCCAGCTCGAGAATTTTCACCGGTTCGCCCATATCCAACACGAACACATCCCCCCCCTGCCCCATCGAGCCCGCTTGGATCACCAACTGAGCCGCCTCGGGAATGGTCATGAAGTAACGGGTAATGTGCGGGTGGGTCACCGTCACTGGACCACCGCAGCGAATCTGCTCATAGAACCGCGGAATCACCGAGCCGGAAGAGCCCAGCACGTTGCCAAAACGGACCATGGTGAAACGGGTCTTGTTGACCTGATGCACGGCATCCGTATCGCCAAACAGCACCGGCGCCGACTCCCGACTCAAGGCCTGCAGCACCATCTCGGCCAGACGCTTGGTGCTGCCCATCACATTGGTCGGTCGTACCGCCTTGTCGGTGGAAATCAGCACGAAGTTCTCAACGCCGGCCTTGACCGCGGCCTGAGCGGTGAACAACGAACCCATGACGTTATTCAACACACCTTCGGCGATATTGTGCTCGACCATCGGCACATGCTTGTAGGCCGCCGCATGGTAGACAGTGCTCACCCCCCAGGTACGCATCACATCCACCAACCGCTCGGGATTGCGGATCGATCCCAGGATAGGCACCAGTCGCAGCGGCAAAGACTCGCGCTCGATCCGTTGAGCCAATTCGCTGTGAATGCTGTACAGATTGAACTCGCTGTGCTCGAACAGCAGCAAGGTGGTCGGGCCGCGCCCGAGAATCTGTCGGCACAGTTCGGAACCGATCGAACCGCCCGCCCCCGTCACCATCACCACCTGGTCACGAATGCAGCGCTCGAATAACTCCTGATGCGGTGGAACTGCGTCGCGGCCCAGCAGGTCGGCGATGTCCACTTCCTGAATATCGTCGACCTTCACCCGGCCACTGGCCAAATCCATAAAACCCGGCACGCTGCGCACATGCAACGGGAACGGCTCCAGAAACTCCAGCACCTCCCGGCGGCGCCCTCGCGTAGAGGAAGGAATCGCCAGGAGAATCTCCTGGACACCGGTTTCCTCGATCATCTGCCGGATATGTTTGGGTTTGTAGACTCGCAACCCGGCAATCACCCGATTGGCAATACCGTCATCATCATCGATGAAAGCGACAGGGCGCATCGCGCGCCCCATGCGCAAAGCTGCCACCAGTTGGTTACCGGCTGCTCCTGCGCCATAGATCGCAACTTTGGGAAAACTGGTATCTCGGCTCATGAAAGG
>JBOICE010000304.1:0-10950 GCA_050739815.1 Pseudomonas sp.
TAGAACTCGTCGATTTCATCCAGCAGCAGGCGCACCCGGTGCTGGGCGCGCTGGAGGCGCTTGTTGGTGCGCACGATGCCCACGTAGTCCCACATGAAGCGCCGCAACTCATCCCAGTTGTGCGCAATGATGATGTCTTCGTCAGAATCGGTTACCTGGCTCGCATCCCAGCTCGGCAGCGCTTGCGGCTCCGGGGTGTGCGGCAATTGCTGGATAATGTCGGCTGCCGCCGAGCGGGCGTAGACGAAGCATTCCAGCAGTGAGTTGCTGGCCATCCGGTTGGCGCCGTGAAGGCCTGTGAAGCTGGTCTCGCCAATCGCGTAGAGGCCCGGTACATCGGTGTGGCCGTGCTGGTCGATGACCACCCCACCGCAGGTGTAATGCGCGGCTGGCACAACCGGAATCGCCTCGCGGGTGATGTCGATGCCAAAGTCCAGGCAGCGCTCATAGACCGTTGGGAAGTGCGACTTCACGAAGTCCGCCGGCTTGTGGCTGATATCCAGGTACACGCAGTCGACACCGAGGCGTTTCATTTCATGGTCGATGGCACGCGCCACTATGTCGCGTGGAGCCAGCTCGGCCCGCGGGTCGAAGCGCTGCATAAAACGCTCGCCATTGGGCAGCTTGAGCAGTCCACCTTCGCCACGTATGGCCTCGGTCACCAAAAAGCTCTTGGCCTTCGGGTGGTACAGACAGGTCGGATGGAACTGATTGAACTCCAAATTACCGACCCGGCAACCAGCGCGCCAGGCCATGGCAATGCCGTCGCCGCAGGCGCCGTCCGGGTTGCTGGTATACAGGTAAACCTTGGAGGCACCGCCGCTGGCCAGCACGGTAAAGCGTGCACGATAGGTGTCGACCTGGCCGCTGGCGCGATTCAGGACGTAGGCGCCAAGGCAGTTTTGCCCTGGTAGGCCGAGTTTGCGCTCGGTAATCAGATCGACCGCGACCCGCTGTTCCAGCAGCTCTATATTCGGGCGTCGCTTGGCTTGATCCAGCAGGGTGTTGAAGATGGCGGCGCCGGTGGCGTCGGCGGCGTGAATGATACGCCGATGGCTATGGCCGCCTTCGCGGGTGAGGTGAAACTCGAAACCGCCGTCTTCGCGCGCGGTTTCATCATCGCGGGTGAACGGCACGCCTTGCTCGATCAGCCATTCGATCGCTTCACGGCTGTGCTCCACGGTGAAGCGCACGGCATCTTCACGGCAGAGGCCGGCGCCAGAATTAAGGGTGTCCTCGACATGCGACTCGACGGTGTCGGCATCATCTAGCACAGCCGCTACGCCGCCCTGTGCCCAGTAGGTCGAGCCGTTAGTCAGGTTGCCCTTGCTGAGCACCGCAATGCGCAGGTGGGCAGGCAGGGTGAGGGCTAAAGTCAGGCCGGCTGCACCGCTACCGATGACCAGGACGTCGTGCTGATAATGTTGGCTCATGTTCGGATTCCGCAAAAAGCGGCCCCTAGTATATAGGTGGGGGGGGCGGCACAATAGCGGGCTTATGACTGTGTATGGTGTTTGGGAACTTTCTTAGTCTCCAAGGTTCCATAGGCGGTTACCCAGAAGGGAATAGCGCCGGTTTCGCTCTAGTGTCTGTGGCTCATGTCGCAGGTTATCACTGTGCCAAAAACTGGTGACAAGATTATCCGCGCAGCCGGCGGTACGCCGTGCTGCGCGACTCCGTGCAAGGCAGATGCGTTTCTGTACGGAAGCTTGTTTGGAGGGGAGAACTTTTGCGCAAGACCCGAGTCTATCTTGGCAAGACGATTCACTTGCTGGTGCAGCATCCCTCCGAATTCAACGAGGAGTGTTCATGCTAACCCAGGAAGATGATCAGCAGTTGGTCGAGCGGGTACAGCGTGGCGACAAGCGGGCTTTTGATCTGTTGGTGCTGAAGTATCAGCACAAGATTCTCGGACTGATAGTGCGCTTCGTGCATGACCCTCATGAGGCTCAGGATGTTGCCCAGGAGGCCTTTATCAAGGCCTATCGAGCACTGGCTAATTTTCGCGGTGACAGCGCCTTTTATACCTGGCTGTACCGCATCGCCATTAATACGGCGAAGAATCACCTGGTGTCGCGCGGTCGGCGGCCTCCAGAGAGTGATGTGAGTGCCGAGGATGCCGAGTTCTATGAAGGCGATCATGCCCTCAAGGATATTGAGTCTCCGGAACGTTTGATGTTGCGCGATGAGATCGAGCACGCGGTGCATCGAACCATTGAGCAACTGCCTGAGGACCTGCGCACGGCCTTGACCCTGCGCGAGTTCGATGGCTTGAGTTATGAGGACATTGCCAGCGTCATGCAGTGTCCAGTGGGGACTGTGCGCTCACGTATCTTCCGAGCGCGGGAAGCCATCGATAAAGTCCTGCAACCTTTGTTGCAGGAAACCTGAGACAGCGGCGACAGCCAAGAGAGGAACCGCCATGAGTCGTGAAGCCCTGCAGGAATCGCTGTCCGCGGTAATGGATAACGAGGCGGATGAGTTGGAATTGCGTCGCGTGCTCAGCGCCAGTGACGACGCAGACTTGCGATCCACCTGGTCGCGTTACCAGATCGCCCGTGCGGTCATGCATAAAGAGTTGCTCGAGCCACGCTTGGATATCGCCGCGGCGGTTTCTGCAGCGCTGGCCAACGAGGCCGTTCCGGTTGTCGCGCCTGTCGCCGCGGTGCCTGCTCGCTGGCGTAGTCTCGGTCGCTTGGCGGTGGCCGCGTCTGTCACGCTGGCAGTTTTGGCGGGTGTGCGCCTATATAACCAGGATGAGGTCGCCGGCACCCAGTTGGCTCAACAGGGTGTGCAACCGACACTGGCAATGCCACAGATGCAAGGCTCTGCAGTATTGGCCGGCTATAGTGAGGGTGGTGAACAGGCTCCAGTTCAGCAGGCGAGTGATGCTCGGCAGGCCCAGTTGAGCTGGCATGAGCAGCGTCTACCGACCTATTTGCGTCAACATGCACAGCAGGCGGCAATGAGTGGCACTGACAGTGTACTGCCCTATGCGCGTGCGGCCAGCTTGGAAAACCGCTGAGGAGGATCATGCGCGCCATCCCTTTCTCTCTCCTGTTGGGTAGCTGGTTGGCCCTGCCAGTGCATGCGGCTGATGCGCAAGATTGGCTGAACCGTCTCGCCGAGGCGGAGCAGCGGCAAAACTTTCAAGGGACGTTCGTCTACGAGCGTAACGGCAGTTTCTCCACTCATAGTATTTGGCACCGGGTTGACAGCGCCGGTGACGGTGAAGTGCGTGAGCGTTTGTTGCAACTGGACGGTCCGGTTCAGGAAGTGCTGCGGGTCAATGGCCGTACTCGATGTGTGAGTGGCGCCTTGGCTGACCAGGTCTCAGATGGTCAGGGCTGGCCGGCCCGAGCGCTGGATCCCAAACAGCTCGCCGCTTGGTATGACCTGCGCATCATGGGTGAGTCCCGTGTCGCGGGGCGTCCGGCTGTGGTGGTGGCGGTTCTGCCGCGTGATCAGCACCGCTACGGTTTCGAGCTGCATCTGGATCGTGAGACGGGTTTGCCGTTGAAATCCCTGCTGTTGAATGAGAAGGGACAGCTGCTTGAGCGCTTTCAGTTCTCTAGCCTGAATACAGAGACTCCGCTGGATGCCGCGCTGCAGCCGAGCGCTAATTGCCAGCCCGTGCAGTTTGTCGAGGCGCAAGCCGTAGCGCCAAATGCCTGGCGCTCGGAATGGTTGCCGCCGGGTTTCAATTTGAATCGCGTGCTGGAGCGGCGTAGCCCTGCTTCGGCGGAGCCTGTTGCCAGCCTGATGTACGGTGATGGTTTGGCACGTTTCTCGGTTTTTCTCGAGCCTCTGCACGGCGCCGCGGTGAATGATGCGCGCAGTCAATTGGGGCCGACCGTGGCCGTGTCCAAGCGCATGTCGACGGTCGATGGTGATGTGATGGTGACCGTGGTCGGTGAAATTCCTCTGGGGACCGCTGAGCGTGTGGCCCTGTCGATGCGTGCTGTTAAGGCGCAAGCTACTCCATGATTGACGAGGCGGGGTGGCAGCGCAGCGAGATTGCTGCGGCGTGGATTAATACCTTGTGCAAGACACCTATTCCAGTTGCCCGGCAATACCGGCTGCGGTCTGGGCTTGATGGATAGGTTGGGGTTGCTCGCTGTGAGTCTGCTTGCCGAGCGCCTGAAGCTGGATAAATCTTGGGTTGTTTTTGCAGGTAGAGGCGGTCCCGCCTTGGCCTGGTTTACGCTGCGCTGACGGAGTCGGTGCCATGCAGGCGATCCTGCGTTGCAGCCGAGAGTGTTGCGCGCCATGCTCATCGGGCCTGGAGGCTCGTTCTGAGTTTATTTTGCTGATTCTGGATGGGAGCTGAATGTCGATGCTTAGCCTGAAATCTGGTCTGTCTGCACTTATAACGCTGTTGTTATTGAGTCAGGCGGTGGTGGCGCACGCTGAGTTGCCGGACTTTACCGCCTTGGTCGAGGATGCCGCGCCTGCGGTGGTGAACATTAGTACCCGGCAGAAAGTGCCGGACCGGCTAGCTGCCGGCACTGGCCAGCAAGAAATGCCAGATTTGGAAGGCCTGCCGCCGATGTTTCGTGAGT
Organism: Pseudomonas sp.; assembly: GCA_050739815.1. Classification (GTDB taxonomy): domain Bacteria; phylum Pseudomonadota; class Gammaproteobacteria; order Pseudomonadales; family Pseudomonadaceae; genus Aquipseudomonas. Next base: position 4,563 of record JBOICE010000304.1, read on the forward strand.
TTTTCGAGCGCAACATGCCGCAAGCGCCACGTAACCCAAGCAATGGCCGGCAGCGTGAGGCTCAATCGCTGGGCTCGGGTTTCATCATCTCGGCCGATGGTTATGTACTGACCAACAATCATGTGGTGACTGGCGCCGATGAGATTATCGTGCGCTTGTCCGATCGCAGCGAATTGGAAGCCAAGTTGATTGGCGCCGACCCGCGTACTGATGTGGCGTTGCTCAAGGTAGAAGGTAAGAATCTGCCGATTGTTAGGCTGGGTAAGTCGGATGACCTGAAAGTAGGCGCCTGGGTGTTGGCTATCGGTTCGCCGTTTGGCTTTGACCACTCGGTGACTGCCGGGATTGTCAGTGCCAAAGGCCGCAGCCTGCCGAATGAAAGTTATGTGCCGTTTATCCAGACCGACGTAGCGATCAATCCGGGTAACTCCGGTGGGCCGTTGTTCAACCTGGACGGAGAAGTGATTGGGATCAATTCGCAGATTTTTACCCGTTCGGGCGGTTTTATGGGGTTGTCCTTCGCAATTCCGATCGCTGTAGCGATGGATGTGGCGAATCAGCTCAAAACCGAGGGCAAGGTCAGTCGCGGCTGGTTGGGTGTGGTGATTCAAGAGGTCAATAAAGACCTGGCTGAGTCCTTTGGCTTGGATAAGCCGGCCGGCGCGCTGGTGGCGCAGGTACTGGAAGATGGCCCGGCTGCCAAGGGTGGCTTGCAAGTGGGTGATGTGATTCTCAGTCTGAATGGTCAACCGATCATTATGTCTGCAGACCTGCCGCATCTGGTCGGTGGGTTGAAGGCAGGCTCCAAAGCCAACCTTGAAGTGGTCCGCGAGGGGGCTCGTAAGACGTTGCAACTGACTGTCGGTGCTTTGCCTGCAGAGGGCGAAGAGCTTGCTGCGACTGGTGCCCCGGAGGTGGATCGCAGCAGTAACCGGATGGGGGTCCGGGTTGCTGAGTTGACCGAAGAGGAGAAAAAGGTCCTCGATCTCAAGGGCGGCGTGGTGATCAAGGAGGTGCTGGAGGGGCCAGCGGCACTAATTGGTCTGCGTCCGGGCGATGTGATCACTCATCTGAACAATCAGGCGATTGACTCGGCCAAAACATTCACGCAGGTTGCCCAGGCCTTGCCGAAAAATCGCTCGGTCTCGATGCGTGTTCTGCGCGAGGGGAGGGCCAGCTTCATTACCTTCAAACTGGCTGAATAAATCAGCCAGGTAGGCGCAAAGGGCGGTCCTGGCCGCCCTTTTTCATGGCTGCCAGTCGGCAGCTAAGCGTGACGCCCCAGGCGCTGATCGGGTACACTTCCCGGCTATTTTTCGGCGGGCAGTCTGCCTGCGGCCTTTTTGAGTGTTGATCCGTGAGTGACCTGAGTCATATCCGTAATTTCTCCATCATCGCCCATATTGACCATGGTAAATCGACCCTGGCTGACCGCTTCATCCAGATGTGCGGTGGCTTGTCCGAGCGCGAGATGGAGGCTCAGGTGCTGGACTCCATGGACCTGGAGCGCGAGCGCGGGATCACCATCAAGGCCCATAGCGTCACGCTGCATTACAAAGCGAGAGACGGTAAGACCTACCAACTGAACTTCATCGATACCCCTGGGCACGTCGACTTCACCTATGAAGTCAGTCGTTCTTTGGCCGCTTGCGAAGGCGCGTTGCTGGTAGTGGATGCGGGGCAGGGCGTCGAAGCCCAGTCCGTGGCGAACTGTTACACCGCCATCGAGCAGGGCCTTGAGGTCATGCCGGTACTGAACAAGATGGATCTGCCGCAGGCCGATCCAGACCGCGTTAAAGATGAAATCGAGCACATCATCGGCATCGATGCGACCGACGCCGTGGCCTGCAGCGCAAAAAGCGGCATGGGCGTGGACGAGGTGTTGGAACGCTTGGTGCAAACCATTCCTGCGCCCACCGGCAATATCGAAGATCCCTTGCAGGCACTGATCATCGACTCCTGGTTCGACAACTACCTGGGCGTAGTCTCCCTGGTACGCGTTCGCCACGGGCGGGTGAAGAAGGGCGACAAGATTCTGGTGAAGTCCACCGGCAAGATCCACCTGGTCGACAGTGTCGGCGTATTCACCCCGAAACACACCGAAACCAGCGACCTGAAAGCGGGTGAAGTAGGCTTTATCATTGCCAGCATCAAGGATATTCATGGGGCTCCGGTCGGTGACACGCTGACCCTCAATAGCACCCCGGACGTCGATGTGTTGCCGGGCTTCAAGCGCGTACAGCCACAGGTTTATGCCGGCTTGTTCCCGGTCAGCTCGGAAGATTTCGAGGATTTCCGCGAAGCCCTGCAAAAGCTCACGTTGAATGACTCCTCCTTGCAATACCTGCCGGAAAGCTCGGACGCACTGGGCTTTGGCTTCCGCTGTGGTTTCCTCGGCATGCTGCACATGGAGATCATCCAGGAGCGCCTGGAGCGCGAGTACGACCTGGACCTGATCACCACGGCGCCCACGGTAATCTTCGAAGTGCTGCTCAAGAGCGGTGAGACGATCTACGTCGATAACCCGTCTAAGTTGCCGGATTTGTCCTCGATCGAGGATATGCGTGAGCCGATCGTGCAGGCCAATATCCTGGTGCCGCAGGAACACTTGGGCAACGTGATCACCCTGTGCATCGAAAAGCGCGGCGTACAGCGCGATATGCAGTTCCTCGGTAGCCAGGTGCAGATTCGTTACGACTTGCCGATGAACGAAGTGGTGCTGGATTTCTTCGACCGTCTCAAGTCGGTCAGCCGCGGGTACGCCTCGCTGGACTACCACTTCGATCGCTATCAGTCAGCCAGCCTGGTCAAGTTGGATGTGCTGATCAACGGTGACAAAGTCGATGCCTTGGCGTTGATCGTGCACCGTGACAATGCGCACTACAAAGGCCGCGCATTGACCGAGAAGATGAAAGAGTTGATCCCGCGGCAGATGTTCGATGTGGCCATTCAGGCCGCAATTGGTGGACAGATTGTGGCGCGCACGACTGTCAAGGCGCTCAGGAAGAACGTATTGGCCAAGTGCTACGGTGGCGACGTGAGCCGTAAGCGCAAACTGCTGGAGAAGCAGAAGGCTGGTAAAAAACGGATGAAGCAAGTGGGCAATGTGGAGATTCCACAAGAAGCCTTCCTTGCGGTGCTCAGGCTGGATGGTTAAGGACTATGTCGATCAATTTTCCACTCTTGTTAGTCATCGCCGTGGCCGTTTGTGGCGCATTGGCCCTGTTCGATCTGGTGTTGCTGGCGCCACGGCGCCGGGCTGCGATCGCTGCCTATGAAGGCCAAGTTGGCGAGCCCGATGAAATAGTGCTCGAGCAACTGGGGCGGGAACCGCTTCTGGTGGAGTACGGCAAGTCGTTCTTCCCAGTATTGGCCATCGTGCTGATCTTGCGTTCCTTCTTGATTGAACCGTTCCAGATTCCTTCCGGCTCGATGAAGCCGACGCTGGAAGTGGGCGATTTCATCTTGGTCAATAAGTTTGCCTATGGCATCCGCCTGCCAGTGCTGGATACCAAAGTGATCGAAGTGGGCGACCCGCAACGCGGCGATGTGATGGTATTCCGCTACCCAAGTGAGCCGAACATCAACTACATCAAGCGGGTGGTCGGTTTGCCTGGCGATAAAATTCGCTACAGCAGCGATAAGCGCCTGTTCGTCAATGGCGAGTCGGTAGCGGAGCAGTTCATCGGTGAAGAGCCGGGCACTCTGGGCAGTGCCGTGCTTTACAAGGAAAAGCTGGGGGCGGCGGAGCATCTGATCCGTAAGGAAATGAACCGTTACCGTGCCGAGCCAGGCCGTGAGTGGACGGTGCCGCAAGGGCACTACTTCATGATGGGTGACAATCGCGACAACTCCAACGACAGCCGTTACTGGAATGATCCGAAGATTCCCAAGAACTTGCTGGGCATGGTGCCGGACAAAAATATCGTCGGCAAAGCCTTCGCGGTATGGCTGAGCTGGTCTGATCCGAAACTGCACAACCTGCCGAACTTCTCCCGAGTCGGCCTGATCCGCTGATTTTTCGAATATTTGCGGCGCTGTTCAATACGGCGCCGCGCGCTATATATAGTCTTGCCCGTGCGGCTTAAGACTTTCCAATAACACTGACATTGAGGTCGATCATGACATTTGCGCGTTCGCAGAAAGGTTTGTCGGTTCTAGGTTGGCTGATGGTGTTGGCGGTGGTGGCATTTTTTGCTAGCACCGCGTTCAAGATGATTCCACATTACTTGGATTACATGTCGCTGGAAAAAATCATAACTTCGGTTGAGACGGATAAAGCCGCGGATATCCGTAGCGTGGGGGAGTTTTACGCGCACGTTAGTAAAGGCCTGCAGGTCAACAGCATCCGTGATTTGGATCTGGAGAAGGCCCTGGTAATTAAGGTCGAGAACAACGAGTTTCGTGCTCACCTGAAGTACGAGAAGCGTGAAGCCCTGATCGAAAACCTCGACCTGGTGGCGCGGTTCGACAAAGAATTCCGCGTGCGTATGCCGTGAGCGCATCGCTAAGCCGCCTCGAGCGTCAGCTCGGCTACACCTTCAAAGATCAGGATCTGATGATCCTGGCGCTTACCCACCGCAGCTTCGCCGGACGCAATAACGAGCGTCTGGAGTTCCTCGGTGATGCCATCCTCAACTTCGTCGCCGGTGAGGCGCTGTTCGAGCGTTTTCCGCTGGCGCGCGAGGGCCAGTTGTCGCGTTTACGCGCGCGGCTGGTGAAAGGTGAGACCCTGGCGGTACTGGCTCGGGGTTTCGATCTGGGCGAGTACCTGCGTCTCGGCTCCGGTGAGCTGAAGAGCGGTGGTTTTCGTCGGGAGTCAATTCTGGCGGATGCGCTGGAAGCTTTGATCGGCGCAATTTATTTGGATGCTGGTATGGATGCTGCGCGCCAGCGGGTATTGGCGTGGCTAACCTCGGAGTTGGATGGTCTGACGTTGGTCGACACCAACAAGGATCCGAAAACTCGCCTGCAGGAATTCCTTCAATCGCGCGCCTGTGAACTACCGCGCTATGAAGTGGTGGATATCCAGGGCGAGCCGCACTGCCGAACCTTTGTCGTCGAGTGCCAGATCACCTTATTGAATGACAAGACCGTGGGGCAGGGTGCCAGCCGCCGTATCGCTGAACAAGTGGCGGCAGCGGCAGCACTGATTGCTCTCGGCGTGGAGAACGGCCATGACTGATTCAACTGCAACACGCTGTGGCTATGTCGCCATCGTCGGCCGCCCCAACGTGGGCAAATCCACGCTGCTCAACCATATCCTCGGGCAAAAGCTGGCGATCACCTCGCGCAAGCCGCAGACCACCCGCCACAATATGCTGGGGATAAAGACCGAAGGCGCGGTCCAGGCTATCTACGTCGACACCCCCGGCATGCACAAGAATGGTGAGCGGGCCCTCAACCGTTACATGAACAAGACCGCTTCTGCGGCGTTGAAAGACGTCGATGTGGTGATCTTCGTGGTCGACCGTACCCGCTGGACCGAAGAGGATCAGATGGTTCTTGAGCGTGTGCAGTATGTCCAAGGCCCGGTAATTCTGGCGATCAACAAGACTGACCGGATCGAAGACAAGGCTGAACTCATGCCGCACCTGGAGTGGTTGCAGCAGCAACTGCCAAACGCGGAAATCGTGCCGATCTCGGCGCAGCATGGGCATAACCTCGAGGCCCTGGAAGGCCTGATCGCTCAGCATCTGCCAGAGAATGATCACTTCTTCCCGGAAGATCAGATTACCGATCGCAGCAGCCGTTTTCTCGCGGCGGAGCTGGTGCGCGAGAAGATCATGCGCCAGCTGGGTGCCGAGTTGCCGTACCAGATCACGGTAGAGATCGAAGAGTTCAAGCAACAGGGCAAAACCCTGCACATCCACGCGCTGATCCTGGTCGAGCGCGATGGGCAGAAGAAAATCATCATTGGCGACAAGGGTGAGCGGATCAAACGCATCGGTATGGACGCACGCAAGGATATGGAAGTGCTGTTCGACTCCAAAGTGATGCTCAATCTCTGGGTCAAAGTGAAAGGCGGCTGGTCCGACGATGAGCGTGCCCTGCGCTCGCTGGGTTACTCCGACATTTAAAACATGCTAAACAGCGCGCAACCGGCTTTTATCCTGCACAGCCGGGCCTACCGCGAAAGCAGTGCGCTGGTGGACTTCTTCACTCCGCAAGGGCGCCTGCGGGCGGTATTGCGTGGAGCCCGCGGTAAGGCTGGCACCCTGGCACGACCTTTCGTACCAGTGGAAGTCGAGTTCCGCGGCCGTGGCGAGTTGAAAAATGTGGGTCGTCTTGAAAGTGCCGGTATCCCCCTCTGGCTCTATGGCGATGCCCTGTTCAGTGGCCTCTATCTGAACGAACTGCTGATCCGCCTACTACCGGCGGAAGATCC
>JBOICE010000305.1:0-4956 GCA_050739815.1 Pseudomonas sp.
CGACAGCCCCATCAACTCATAAAAGGAAATGTTCAACGACCCGCAGTATCTCGCCCGCGAGATGTTCCTCAGCGCCAAGCTGCCAGACGGCAAGCCCTTCAAGATGCCGGGCATAGTGCCCAAGCTCTCGGAAACACCGGGTTCGGCCGAGTGGGTGGGGCCGGAATTGGGCGAACACAACGCAGAAGTGCTCGAGGGGCTGGGCTATGGCCCCGAGCAGATTGTCGCGCTACGCAACCAGGGAGCGATTTGAAGGGAGCTGCCTGGCGATGCAAGGTACCCTCCTACGCCAGCTTAATGTTTTCGTAGGCTGGGCTTCAGCCCACGCGTCTCGCTTCTGAAGAGCCATAAAAAAGGCCGGCGCCTTTCGGCAGCCGGCCTTTTTCATGGCGTGGGCACTGCTGCTTACAACGGCTTGCCGCGATTGCCATGCTGGCTGACGAAGCCCTGAATCGCCTTCAGGTCATTGGCCAATACGGTGCAACGCTCTTTCCGCTCGAACAGGTCGGTCAGGTGCGCCGGCAGTACCGGGGCTTGGCCGACGCCGGCCTTTTCGACCGCTTCGGGGAATTTTACCGGGTGCGCGGTGCCGAGCACCACCATCGGGGTAGCCAGGCTGCGGCGGCAGTCGCGCGCGGCTTTGACGCCGATGGCCGTGTGCGGATCGAGCAGTTCACCGCACTCGGCATAGACCTGGGCGATGGTTTCGCAGGTTTCTTCGTCGTTGACTGCCAGCGAGTCGAACAGCTTGCGCGCCTCGACCCAACGGTCTTCTTCGACGCTGAAACCGCCACCCTGCTTGAAGGTATCCATCAAAGCGGCGATAGCTGCGCCATTGCGGCCGTGCAGGTCGAACAGCAGGCGCTCGAAGTTCGAGGACACCATGATGTCCATGGACGGCGACAAGGTTGGGTGCAGGGTGTCTTTCACATACTGATTGCCGCTCATGAAGCGGTGCAGGATGTCGTTGCGGTTGGTCGCGACTATCAGCTGGCTGATCGGCAGGCCCATGTTGCGTGCCAGGTAACCGGCGAAGATGTCGCCGAAGTTGCCGGTCGGCACCGAAAACGCGATGGAGCGCGCCGGGCCACCGAGCTGCAAGGCGGCATGGAAGTAGTAAACGATCTGGGCCATGATCCGCGCCCAGTTGATCGAGTTGACCGCCACCAGCCGCGTGCCCTTGAGGAAGCCTTGGTCGGCGAAGCTGTCCTTGACCATCTCCTGGCAGTCGTCGAAGTTACCTTCGACGGCGATGTTATGGATGTTGTCGCCGAGGATGGTGGTCATCTGCCGCCGCTGCACTTCCGAAACACGGTTGTGCGGATGGAGGATGAAGATGTCGACGTTATCGCAACGACGGCAACCTTCGATGGCCGCCGAGCCGGTATCACCGGAGGTGGCACCGAGGATCACCACGCGCTCGCCGCGCTTCTCCAGCACGTAATCGAGCAGGCGGCCAAGCAGTTGCAGGGCGAAGTCTTTGAACGCCAGAGTCGGGCCGTGGAACAACTCCAGCACCCACTCGTTGCCATTCAGCTGACGCAGCGGTGCCACGGCGTTGTGGGCGAATACCCCGTAGGTTTCTTCCAGGATGTGTTTGAAGTCGGCATCCGGAATGCTGCCGGTCACGAACGGGCGCATCACCCGGAAAGCCAACTCGTGGTACGGCAGGCCCGCCCAGGAGGCGATCTCTTCAACGCTGAAGCGCGGCAGGTTCTCCGGCACATACAGGCCGCCGTCACTGGCCAGGCCGGCGAGCAACACATCTTCGAAACTCAGGGCCGGAGCCTGGCCACGGGTGCTGATATAACGCATTGCCGATTCCTCTTGGTTTGCCTGCGCGCTGCTGCTTGGCCGGCGCAGGGCTGTCGAGTGCGTGAAGCCCTGCGACTCGACTTACGCCATCTTCGTTAAAGACCTCATCGTCCCCGCGGCTCGGAGCCGTTGGGCTACCGCCTGTTTGGGGACGATGGGCAAATACTGACGCCGCTTAGTTCAATTGCTCGACGCGAATCCGCACCACGCTGCCAACCACATCGCTCAGGGCTTCCAGGGCGGCGATGGCGTCGTTCATGCGCTGCTCTTGCACGCGATGAGTGACGAGAATCATCGGCACCAGGCCGTCGTGCTCTTCGACTTCCTTCTGCATGATCGATTCGATGTTGATACCGCGCTCGGAGAGGATGGTCGCCACTTGGGCCAACACGCCCGGGTGATCCTTGGCCTGGATACGCAGGTAGTAAGCACTTTCGCAGGCTTCGATCGGCAGAATCGGGTGGGCGGACAGCGAATCCGGCTGGAAGGCCAGGTGCGGTACGCGGTTTTCCGGGTCGGTGGTCAGTGCCCGCACCACGTCGACCAGATCGGCCACCACCGAGGACGCGGTCGGTTCCATGCCTGCGCCGGCGCCGTAGAACAAGGTGCTGCCTGCCGCATCGCCATTGACCATCACCGCGTTCATCACGCCGTTGACGTTGGCGATCAGGCAGTCGGCCGGGATCAGGGTCGGGTGCACGCGCAACTCGATGCCGGCGGCGGTGCTACGCGCCACGCCCAGGTGCTTGATGCGATAACCCAAGGCCTCGGCATAGTTGACGTCGGCGGTGGTCAGCTGGGTGATGCCTTCGGTGTAGGCCTTGTCGAACTGCAGCGGGATACCAAAGGCAATGGACGCGAGAATGGTCAGCTTGTGCGCAGCGTCGATACCTTCGACGTCGAAGGTCGGGTCGGCTTCGGCGTAGCCAAGTTCCTGAGCTTCTTTGAGCACGTCTTCGAAGGCACGGCCCTTCTCACGCATTTCGGTGAGGATGAAGTTGCCGGTGCCGTTGATGATCCCAGCCACCCAGTTGATGCGGTTGGCCGCCAGCCCTTCACGAATCGCCTTGATCACTGGTATGCCACCGGCCACTGCGGCCTCGAAGGCGACGATGACGCCCTTCTCCCGGGCCTTGGCGAAGATTTCGTTGCCGTGCACGGCGATCAGCGCTTTGTTCGCGGTGACCACGTGCTTGCCATTTTCAATGGCCTTGAGCACCAACTCGCGAGCGACGGTGTAGCCGCCGATCAGCTCGATGACGATGTCGATCTCGGGGTTACTGGCCACCTCGAAGACATCGCTGGTGGTCGGTGTACCGGTAATCTGGCACTGGGGGTTGGGCGAGCGCAGGGCAATCTGCGCGACTTCGATGCCACGCCCGGCGCGCCGCGCGATTTCCTCGGCGTTGCGCTTGAGCACGTTGAAAGTACCGCCACCGACGGTACCCAGCCCACAGATGCCTACTTTGACCGGTTTCACACTGAACTCCCCATCTGCACTGCGTAAAACGGCCGACTATAGAGTCGGCCGTGAATAAAAGAGCCGCACATTACGAAGCGGCTCTCTATTAGTCAATCAAGTGCCAAACGCAGGCTACTTAGCCTCCAGCGCTATTTTGGCCAACTGCGGGGCCGGTTGATAGCCTGGGATCAGCTGGCCATTGGCAAGGACGATGGCCGGTGTGCCATTCACCCCAATCATCTGGCCCAGTTGAAACTGCTTGGCCACCGGGTTTTCACACTGCGCAGCAGGTAGCTCTTCGCGGGTTTTGGCCAGGTTCATCGCCGCTTGGCGGTCCTTCGAACACCAGACGCTCACCAGGGTGTTGTAGCCATGGCTGCCCAACCCCTGACGCGGGAAGGCGACATAACGCACTTCGATACCCCGACGGTTCAGCTCCGGCACTTCGCTATGCAGTTTCTGGCAGTAGCCGCAGTCGGTATCGGTGAATACGGTGATATGGGTTTTCGGATTTTTCGGCGCGAACACCACCATGTCGCTCAGTGGAATCGCATTGACTTCCTTGGCGATGGAATGGCTTTCGGCTTTTTCCGTGAGGTTGACTGCCGCACCATCCTTGAACTGGAACAGATAGCCTTGAATGATGAACTGACCATCGGCACTGGCATACAGCAATCGCCCGCCCTTCAGTTGGATCTGAAAAAGACCGGGCATGGTGCTTTCCGCAATGGCCTCGATCGCCATGTCAGGTTGCAGTGACTGCAAGGTCTTGCGGATGGCCTGATCGGGATCGGCAGCCAGAGCAAGAGTGCTGGCCAAGCCGAGGGCTACGGCGGCAAAAATTCGGGTCACGCGCATGGGTACTCCTGTCGAGCGGCGGACGCTATAGCGGTTGGCGAAGCCTACCATAGAAGCCCGTGCAGGCCGACCACAGCGGGTCGGACGGTGTCTCAGCCTCGTGGATGGTGCTGCGCATGCAACTCCTGCAAGCGTGCACGGGCGATGTGGGTATAAATCTGCGTGGTCGACAGATCGCTGTGGCCAAGCAGCATCTGGACCACTCGCAGGTCGGCACCATGATTGAGCAAATGAGTGGCGAAGGCATGTCGCAAGGTATGCGGCGACAGCGATTTAGAGATCCCGGCGACTTTGGCCTGATGCTTGATCCGATACCAGAAAGCCTGCCGAGTCATCTGCTCGCCGCGCTGGCTGGGGAACAGCACATCGCTCGGCTTGCCATCCAGCAGAAAGGGGCGCGCCTCACGCACATAGCGTTCGATCCAGACAATCGCCTCTTCACCCAACGGCACCAGCCGCTCTTTGCTGCCCTTGCCGAACACCCGCAGCACACCTTGGCGCAGATTGACCTGCTCCAGGGTCAGGCTGATCAACTCGGTCACCCGCAGGCCACAGGCATAAAGCACTTCGAGCATGGCACGGTCGCGCAGACCAATCGGCTCACCCCAGTCCGGTGCAGCCAACAGCGCTTCGACATCGGCCTCGGACAAGGACTTGGGTAGCGGTCGCCCCAGTTGCGGCATCTCCACGCGCAAGGTCGGGTCAGTCGCGATCAGGTTCTCCCTCAGGAGAAAACGGTAGAAGCCGCGCAACCCGGAGAGAAAGCGCGCAGTAGAACGCGCCACATAGCCGGCATTCAGACGCCAGGCCAAGTGATCGAG
>JBOICE010000306.1:0-9707 GCA_050739815.1 Pseudomonas sp.
GCCACTGCTTGCAGATTCAAGTTCACGTAGGTGCCGCGCAGGTAATCCGCCACCGCACTGGGCATGCGCACGGCGACCGGCTCCTGCACACCAAGCTGCTCCAGATCGACCGCTGCGCCACCATTGCGCGCGCCCACAATCAACTGCGGCACGCGCATATAGGGATCGGAATACAGCCATAACCGCAGCCCGGCCGGGGTCTGGCTCAGGCCTGGAGCAAGATCGACTTGCCTGGCCCGCACCGCCGCCTCCAGCGCAGCCTGATCGGCATACTGCTGCCAGATCAGCTCGATCTGCAGCGCCTCCGCCAGCCAATTCATCAGCTCGACATTGGCCCCGGAGAGCTGTTGTTGGCGCCGATCGAATTGCGCAAAAGGCGCCTGCAAGACCACCCCGACGCGCAACTGCCGATGCTCGGCCAACCAGGCGCGTTGCTGTTCACTCAGCGGCACAGCCGCCGCAGCCACCGGCGCGCCGAGAGCCGGCATGGGCAGCAACAGCCCGCAGGCAAGAACACAAACCCTCAGCAAACGAATCATCCAGCGCACACCACACAACCCCTGATCGGTTAGAGGGAGCAATCGCCATACCTTACTCCAGCCCACGCGGATCAGGCGAAGGCACCGCCTGACAAATAGCCGGCAAGCTATTAGGCTGCATCCACCGTTTCTGGCCTGGACTGTTCCGATGCCCACTCTGCAACGCCCTCGACTGTCTGCGCTGTGTCTGCTGCTGTTGCTATCTCACGCCCTAACCGCACTGGCCGCCGATGCTGCAGCACCGACGGCCACAGAACAGCCGGGCGGCGAGCCCGCGGACAATGCAGCGGCCATCGAGCGACCCGACATCGCCGAGCGCACCCAGGCAGAAGCCGCTGCCCTCGAACAACAGCTACCCCCAGCCGAGCAGCAACAATTAAGCGCCGCCGACGAACAGTTCCTCGCACTATGGAAACCCGCCAATGCCGCCGAACCGAGTGGCGTGGTGATCCTCCTCCCCGGCGATGCGGAAAGCGCCGACTGGCCGGCGGTCGTCGGCCCACTGCGAGAAAAACTTCCGGATGCCGGCTGGCACAGCCTGAGCCTGAGCCTCCCCGACCCGCAGGATGATGCGCCGCCCATACGACCGGCCGAGACGACACCCAGCGCCAACGCAGCGCCAGAAACAACGGTCCCTGCCGACGCAACACCTGAGGCCACCACTGCGGCGGCCGCAGATGCCTCCCAGCCCGGCGCTATCACGGAAGAGCAACGCAGCGCCCACGCAGCGCGCGTGTTTGCGCGCATCCAGGCCGGCATTGCCTTTGCCCAGCAGCAAAAAGCCCAGACCATCGTGCTACTGGGCCATGGCAGCGGCGCTTACTGGGCGGCCCGCTACCTGGCGGAGGATCACCCCGCGCAGGTTCAGAACCTCTTGCTGGTCGCGGCAGAAATGCCGGCGGGCTTTAGCCCTGCCTTGGAGGAACTCGTCCCCGGCCTGCAATTGGCCACCGGCGACTTCTACTACAAGGATCAAGCGGCCGACCGCAACGCCGCGCTCCAGCGCGCGCAGGCCGGCAAGCGCCAGCAGCACCCGGCCTATATCCAGATCGCGATGAAAGCGCTGCCGGGCAATCCCACCACCGAGCAAGAGCAGCTCTATCGGCGGATTCGCGGCTGGCTCAGCCTGCATCTGCAAGCCGCAGCAGCGGCGCCAGCCAAACCCAGCGCAGCCAACACTCCCGCGCCGGCCCCTGCTGTCGCGCCAGACAGCTAACGAAAGCCGCGGCGCTCACGGATCAACCCGTAAGCGCTGTGCAGTTCGCGAGTCTTCTCAGTGGCCTCCCGGACCCGCACAGGATCGGCTCCGGCGCCGAGCAGTTTGTCTGGATGGTTCCGGCTCAACAGCACCCGGTAAGCCCGTTTAATTGCGGCGGGTTCGCTCTCGGCAGTCACGTCGAGTAACCGCAAGGCGTTCCGATAGGCCGCCGAACTCTTCAGCAACGACCCCTTGGGCGGCTCACCTTCACCGCTCAGCGCGCTGACCTGGTCGCTACGCCACCCCAGCCACTTGCCCCATAACAGAATCAGTTCGCGCTTGCGCCCGCTCACTTGCCCATCGGCCCAGGCCATCCGCCAGCAGGCCCGCAGCAACTCTTCGACTCGGTCTTGGTGGTTGCGCAGTTGGCGCAATGGCAGGCGCAAGCCCTCTCGCCCCGTCTTGCCACGACTGAAGGCTTCGATGGCCCGCCGCTGCCCGGCCTCATCCAGTTGCAGCCGGCGCATCTCGGCGCGCGCCAGTTGAATGTGCGCCTCCAACACCTGCCCTTCGCACTTGGCCAAACGCCCAAGCAATACAAACAGCAGGTCCTTATCGCTCGGCATGGGCGCGGCACCCAAGCGCTCACGCAGGCTCGCCCAGTCCTGCAACCCCATACGGCGATCCAACACCTGCCCCAGCAGGGTGCCGAGCAGCGCACCCGGGATACTGGCCAACGCCATGCCCGCAGCCGCACCGAGCAGCGTCGCCGGCCACAGCATCTCAGCCCTCCACCGCGAGCAAAGACTCGACTTCCGCAAGCCGCTCGTGGGTGCCCACATCGACCCAGCGCCCGCCGAAGCGCTCACCGCTGACTCGACCCACCGCCATCGCCTGGCGCAACAACGGTGCCAGCTTGAAGGCGCCGGCCTGGCAATCGGCAAACAGCGCCGGAGCGAGCACCGCGATCCCGCTGTAAGTCAGGCTCGGCACACCGTCCTGGCCATCGGTGACCCGCCCATCCGCCAGGCAGAAGTCACCGCGAGTGTGATGCTCCGGGTTATCCACCAGCACCAAATGGGCCAACCCGTTCAGAGGTCGCCGCAGTCTCGCAAGGTCGTAATCGCTCCAGATATCACCGTTAACCACCAAAAACGGCGCATCGCCGAGTAGCGGCAAAGCCCGAAAAATTCCCCCGCCGGTCTCCAGCGGTTCACCTTCGGCGGAATAGCGGATGCTCAGACCAAAGCCTGCGCCATCGCCCAGGTAGTCCTCGATCTGCTGGCCGAGCCAGGCGTGGTTGATCACCACCTCGTGAAAGCCCGCCGCCGCCAAGGCACGCAGGTGATACTCGATCAATGGCACGCCGGCCACCTGCACCAAGGGCTTCGGCGTATGCAGGGTCAAAGGTCGCATGCGCTCGCCTTTGCCAGCGGCCAGGATCATCGCCTTCATGCCGGGGCAACCTCAGCCTGCGGCAAGCTGGCAAGGAGTTCGCCGAGTTCGGCCAATTCCGGGCGGCGCGCCAACACCGCCTCGATATAACGGAAGAAGCGCGGCACATCGCCGAGGTACTTCGGCTTACCGTCCCGGTGACAGATACGCGCGAAGATGCCGATGACCTTGAGGTGGCGCTGCACCCCCATCAAATCACTGGCCCGCAGGTAATCCTCCAGTTCAGGCTGCACCGGGATACCGGCCTCACCTGCCAGCTGCCAATAGCGCGTCAACCAACCACGGACCTGGGCTTCCGGCCAGCTGAGGAAGGCATCCTTGAACAGGCAGGTGACGTCATAAGTGACCGGGCCGTAGACCGCATCCTGGAAATCCAGCACCCCCGGATTGGGCGCACTGTCCATCAGGTTGCGCGGCATGTAGTCGCGGTGCACCAATACCTGCGGCTGGCCCAATGCGCTGTCGATCAACACTTCACAGACCCGCTGCCAGATCGCCAGTTGCTCGCCACTCAGCTCGATGCCGAGCTGACAGCGCAGATACCAATCCGGGAACAGCTGCAACTCACGGCGCAGCAAGGCCTCGTCATAGCTAGGCAGCTGAGCATCCAGAGGTAATTGCTGGAACGCCAGCAACGCCTCTATCGCATCGGCGAACAGTGCATCGGCATTATCCGCATTGATCACCTCGAGGTAGGTCTGCCGCCCCAGATCGGAGAGCAACAGAAACCCTCGCTCCAGATCCGCAGCCAATATCTGCGGCACGTTCACCTGCGCCTCGGCCAACAAGCCAGCGACCTTGACGAAGGGTCGGCAATCTTCCTGAGGTGGCGGCGCATCCATCACGATTAAGCTCCGCCCAGCCCCTTCCCAGCGAAAGTAACGGCGAAAACTCGCATCGCTACTGGCCGGTGTCAGCGTCCAGTGTGGAACGGCGCCCCATTCCTTAGCCGAAAACAGGGTTGGCAAATGCTGGTCGAGCCAGCCAGACAGCTGTTGCAGGCGTACATCTTCATCAAGCATTACAAGGGTCTCCGACGGCGCTAGCCGTTGTGCGGGTCATGCTTTATTATCCAGCATCTTTTTCAGCCCATCGAGAGGCGTGCGGTCCTAGCGGGCCGATGGCGCGCAGGAAGCCCGGACTACAAGATGGCAGTAAAATACCCCGCGTTTCGCAAAAAATTCCCACTGCTGGTTACCGGCAGTCTATTGGCCTTGCAATCCGTTGCCACCCACTATGTGGTCGCCGCCGAGCAGTTCGACTGCAAGGTGTCCGCCTCTGGAGGCTGGGCGTGCGCCCCGAAAACGGATGCCGCCGTGCTCCCGCCACGCCCGGTACATAGCGCTGGCGCGGTGAGTTCGACGGTTGGCACTGTCGCAGAGAAGCCGAGCACGACAGGCGCCACCACCGCAGGGCAACCCCCTCAGTTGGTTACCGAGAGTGAAGGCAAAGGTCTGGCTGCGCGTAGCGCCGACTACAGCCACCTGGACTGGGTGCCTCGGGACAAGCTCAGCGCTGCCCAGCTAGCCGAAACCGCACCTTACTGTGCCGGTGCCTATATCGAGCCGACCCGCCCGGGGATGAACGACCAGACGCCGCTGGATGAAGCGCCGATGTTCATCTCGGCCAAAGCCTCGCGCTATGAGCAAGAACAGCAAGTCGCCACCTTGGCCGGCGATGTGGTGCTGCGTCAAGGCAGCATGCAGGTCGAAGCCGACGAGGCCAGCCTGCACCAAGCGGAGAACCGCGGCGAGCTGAACGGCAACATCAAGCTGCGCGATAAGGACGCCCTGGTCGTCGGCGATCATGCCGAGCTGCAGCTGGATAACGGCGAAGCCAAGATCGATAACGCCGAGTACGTACTCCACAAGGCCAGCGTTCGCGGCAATGCGCTGTACGCAAAGCGCCAGGAAGACGCCATCATTCGTCTCAAGGATGGCACCTACACCCGCTGCGAACCGGGCAGCAATGCCTGGAACCTGAAAGGCAACAACATCACGCTGAACCCGGCCACCGGCTTCGGCACGGCAACCAACGTGACCCTGCGGGTGAAAGACATTCCAGTCTTCTACACCCCGTACATCTATTTCCCGATCGACGATCGACGCCAGTCTGGCTTCTTGCCACCGAGCCTCGGCACGTCCAGCGACACCGGTTTCTATCTGGAAACACCGTATTACTTCAACCTGGCGCCCAACTACGACGCCACGCTGTACCCAACTTATATGACCAATCGCGGCCTGCTGCTGGAAGGTGAAGGGCGTTACCTGACCAAGAGCAGCCAAGGTCAATTTGGCGCCGCCTATCTGGATGACCAGGAAGACGAACGCAAGCTGCAATCCGAATACGAGGACCAACGCTGGCTCTATAGCTGGAAGCATACCGGCGGTCTGGACTCGCGCCTGCTGGCCGAGGTCGACTACACCGACATCAGCGACCCGTACTACTTCCAGGATCTGAAAACCGATCTAGGTCTCAACACGACCAATTATGTAAACCAGCGCGGCGCCCTGACCTACCGCGGCGACAGCTATACCGCGAGACTCAATGCCCACGCCTACGAACTGGCTACGGTCAGCGACATCACGCCATACGACCGGCTGCCGCAAATCACCTTCGATGGTGCCCTGCCCTTCCAGCCAGGTGGCCTGAACCTGACCTACGGCACCGAGTTCGTCCGTTTCGACCGCGATCTGCGCGACGGCTTCTTCACAGACGAAAATGGAAACAGCACCACCAAGTGGCTGGATGAAAACATTGCTGGCCTGGCCCGCGCCAACGGCGACCGCGTCCACCTGGAGCCAGGCGTCAGCCTGCCGCTTAGCTGGACCTGGGGTTACCTCAAGCCGAGCGTCAAGTACGCCTATACCGACTACAAGCTGGATCTGGATAGCCAGGGCAAGAGCCAGCTGACGTCTTTCGACGACGCCCCGGACCGCGGTCTGCCCATCTCCAGCCTGGACAGCGGCCTCTACTTCGACCGCGATACCCAATGGTTCGGCAAGCCCTTCCGCCAGACCCTGGAACCGCGCCTGTTCTATCTCTACGTACCGGAAGAAGACCAGACCGACATCCCGATCTTCGACACTGGCGAGAGCAGCTTCAACTATGCCTCGCTGTTTCGCGAGAACCGCTTCAGCGGGCGCGACCGCATCGGTGACGAGAACAAGCTGTCCCTGGGCGTGACCAACCGCTGGATTCAACCCAACGGCTTCGAACGCCAGCGCTTCAGCATCGGTCAGGCCGTGTATTTCGCCGACCGCAAAGTGCAGATGCCGGGCATCGACTTCCGCACCCGCGAAGATGCGCAGTCGTCGGTTTCGCCCTACGCGCTGGAATACCTCTACCGCTTCAACCGCGACTGGCGCCTGACCTCGGACTTCAACTGGGATCCGGATAGTCACCGCACCCGCTCCGGCAGCGCGATATTCCACTACCAGCCAGAAGACAACCCGAACAAGGTGGTCAACCTCGGCTATCGCTACCGCAACGACACCGTGCGTTACGACCCGGCGACCGGTAACTGGCTAACCGGTGGCGGCGACTACACCGACCCGGTGACCGGCCAGGTCATCGAGGACTACTACAAGATCGTGCAGCACGACTTCTCGACCATCTGGCCGATCGTGCCGCAATGGAGCGCTATTGCCCGCTGGCAATACGACTACAACCGCAACCGCACCCTCGAAGCCTTTGGTGGCTTCGAATACGACAGTTGCTGCTGGAAGCTGCGCCTGGTCAACCGCTACTGGGTCGATTATGACGAGTTCAGTCTCTCTCCCGACTTGAACGAGCAAGGCGACCGCGGGATCTTCCTGCAAATCGTGCTGAAGGGCCTCGGTGGCGTCGTCGGCAATAAAGTTGAGAGTTTCCTCGACGAAGGCATTCAAGGTTACCGTGAACGTGAAGAGCAAGCTTACTGATTGTCTGCGCCCGCTGTTGCTGGGCGCGCTGTTTCTGGGTACCGCGGCGCATGCCGAAGTGCAATCCATCAACCGCGTCGTGGCCATCGTCGATAACGACGTCATCATGCAAAGCCAACTCGATAGCCGCCTGCGTGAGGTGCAACAGACTATCGCCAAGCGCGGTGCAGCCCTGCCGCCTGAGCACGTGCTGAGCCAGCAAGTGCTTGAACGGCTGGTCATCGAGAACATCCAGCTGCAAATTGGTGATCGCTCGGGTATCCGCATCACCGACGAAGAACTGAATCAGGCGATCGGCACGATCGCCCAGCGCAACAACATGAGCGTTGAACAGTTCCGCGCGGCGTTGGCCCAAGACGGCTTGTCCTACGACGACGCCCGCGACCAGGTGCGCCGCGAAATGGTCATCAGCCGCGTACGGCAACGGCGCGTGGCCGAACGAATTCAGGTGACCGACCAGGAAGTACAAAACTTCCTCGCCTCCGACCTTGGCAAAATGCAGCTCTCGGAAGAGTTCCGGCTCGCCAATATCCTCATCCCGGTTCCGGAAAGCTCGTCGCCAGAGACCATTCAGGCGGCCGACCGCCAAGCCCAAGATATCTATCAGCAACTGCAGCAAGGCGCCGACTTCGCTCAGCTGGCCATCGCCCGTTCTGCCAGTGAAACCGCCCTGGAAGGCGGGGAGATGGGCTGGCGCAAGGCCGCACAAATGCCACCCCCGTTCGACGGTATGATCAGCGCCCTGTCCGTAGGCGAAGTGACCGAGCCGATGCGTACGCCCGGCGGCTTTATCATTCTCAAGCTGCTGGAGAAGCGCGGCGGCGGCTCCCAGGTGCGCGATGAAGTGCACGTCCGGCATATCCTGATCAAACCGAGCGAAATCCGCAGCGAAGCAGAAACCCAGCGCCTGGCCGAACGCCTCTATGAGCGCATTCTGGCGGGCGAAGACTTTGCCGAACTGGCCAAGAGCTTCTCGGAAGACCCGGGCTCCGCGCTGAATGGCGGTGACCTCAACTGGATCGACCCGAACTCTCTGGTTCCGGAGTTCCGTGAAGTGATGGCACATACCGGCAGTGGCGAACTGTCCAAGCCATTCAAGAGCCCCTATGGCTGGCACGTGCTGCAAGTCATGGGCCGGCGTGCCACGGACAGCAGCGGAGAGTTCCGCGAACAGCAGGCATTGAACGTGCTGCGCAACCGCAAATACGACGAAGAGCTGCAAGCCTGGTTGCGCCAAATCCGCGACGAGGCCTATGTAGAAATCAAGCTGTGACTCCACCGCGCTTCGCTCTAACACCTGGCGAGCCCGCCGGTATCGGTCCCGACCTATGCCTGCTACTCGCCCAGCACGCCCAGCCTCACCCCTTGATCGCAATTGCCAGCCGTGACCTGCTCGTCGAGCGGGCCACGCAATTGGCGCTGAACGTACGTTTACTGGCGGTCACGCCGGACGCCTGGCCGGACGCACCGGCCCCGGCTGGCAGTCTGTATGTCTGGGACACGCCCTTGCGCGCAGCGGTGGTAGCTGGTCAGTTGGACCCGGCGAATGCCGCCTATGTATTGGAAACCCTGAGCCGCGCCGGCCAAGGTTGTGTGAATGGGGACTTCGCCGGAATGATTACCGCTCCGGTGCACAAAGGCGTGATCAACGAGGCCGGCATTGCCTTCTCCGGGCACACCGAGTTCCTCGCCGACCTGACCCAGACCGAACAAGTGGTCATGCTCCTGGCTACCCGCGGCCTGCGCGTAGCCCTGGTGACCACGCATCTGCCACTTAAAGACGTGGCCGCGGCCATTACCGCCGAACGCCTGGAGCGAGTCGCCCGCATCCTGCACAGCGATCTGGTCAGCAAGTTCGGCATCGCCGCGCCGCGTATCCTGGTCTGTGGTCTTAATCCGCATGCGGGGGAAGGCGGACATCTCGGCCATGAAGAAATCGACGTCATTGAACCCACCTTGCAACGCCTGCGCGGCGATGGCCTGAACCTGATAGGCCCGCTGCCGGCCGACACCCTTTTCACCCCAAAATATCTGGAGCACTGCGACGCGGTGCTGGCGATGTACCACGATCAGGGTCTGCCGGTGCTGAAATACAAAGGCTTCGGCGCCGCCGTCAATGTGACCCTGGGCCTACCGATCATCCGCACTTCGGTCGATCACGGCACCGCGCTGGATCTTGCCGGTAGCGGCCAGATCGATACCGGCAGCCTGCAGGTCGCGCTGGAAACCGCCTACCAGATGGCCGAGAGCCTATATGACTGAGCACTACCAACATCGCGCACGCAAGCGCTTTGGCCAGAACTTTTTGCATGATGCCGGGGTAATTCACCGCATCTTGCGCACCATCTATGCCCGCCCTGCGGAGCGCTTGCTCGAGATTGGCCCAGGCCAAGGCGCGCTAACTGAAGGCTTGCTCGCTAGCGGCGCCCACCTCGACGTGGTCGAGTTGGATTTGGATCTGATCCCGCTGCTCAAGCATAAATTCGATGCCAACCCCAACTTCACCTTGCACCAGGGCGATGCGCTGAAGTTCGACTTCGCCAGCCTGAATCCGGCACCGCATAGCCTGCGCGTGGTGGGCAACCTGCCGTA
>JBOICE010000307.1:0-6899 GCA_050739815.1 Pseudomonas sp.
CTGGCGGTGGTGCTCAACTACCTCGGTCGCGAGCCGCGCAGCGCCAGGGCCGAGGATCTGGAAGCCGCCGCGCAGCTGCTCAAGGGCATCAAGCCCTATATCCGTAAGTTCCAGTCGCAACCTGTGACCCAGCTGGTGAATGGCGATATCTGCCTGTCGCTCGGCTACAGCGGCGATATGACCCAGGCACAACGGGCCGCAGATGCCGCGGGCAAGAAAACCGAGTTCCAGTACCGCATTCCGCGTGAAGGCACCACGGTGTGGATGGACACCATGGCGATTCCGGTCGATGCCAAGCATCCGGAATATGCCTATGCGTTCATCAACTTCGTCATGCGCCCGGAGAACATGGCGGCCATCAGCAACTTCACCGGCTATCCCACCTCCAGTGCCAAGGCACGCCCGAATGTCGATGCCGACATGCGTAACAACCCGGACATCTACGTCGATGACGCCACCTACGAGCGACTGATCCCCGGCAAGGACATCCCCCAGCGCGACATGCGCGCGCGCATGCGCGCCTGGACCACGTTCAAGACAGCTGTTGCGGATTAACAGTGACTGACTGGTTGCTCAAGAGCCATCACTCCGGCGACTAGCCGACAGGTTAAACGGGTTTTCCTAGGTGAACCCGCGCGCCACTGAGGCCGTGCGGGGTCTTCGGGTGCGTATGGCTGCACGCCTAGCGTAGGCGGCGATTGCTGTGAATAGGGAGCGGCACGCTAGGGATGGATGGTGGGGTGTGGCAAGTAAGCGCGCCCTCGTCATAACTAAAACGAGAGAGAAACCACCTATGTCTACCCGTCGTGACTTTATCAAGCGGTTTTCCGCCGTGGCCGGGCTCGGCGCGGTCGCCAGTCTGGGCCTGGGGCTGAGTGCGCCGCGCGTACAGGCGGCCCTCGCGGGCAGCTGGTACTTACCGGATGAGAACGCTGCGCAGGCCTGCGCCTATGTGTGCTTCGGTGCCAGTTCAGCCATCTGGCAAGACTGGACCGCCGATGTGCAGAACTGCATCGGACTGATCGCCCGGACCATCGCCAAGTACCAGCCGGTCACCGTGCTCTGCCGCTCTAGCCAGTTGAGCCTGGCCAAGCAGAAGTGCGGCACCACCAACACGCGCTTCGTGAGCATGCCGCTGGACGACATCTGGATGCGCGACATCGGCGGCTCCAACTTTGTCGTCGACGGCCGGGGCGGTCTCGGGATTGTCGACTTCAACTTCAACGGCTGGGGCAACAAGCAGGTCTATGCCAACGATACCTATGTCGCCGACAAGATCGGTTATGACGCCAGCGCCAGCTATATCCGCAGCCAGTTGACCGGCGAGGGCGGTGGCATCGAGGTGGACGGCCACGGCACGGCGATCATGACCGAGAGCTGCTGGGTCAACAGCAACCGCAACCCGGGCATGAGCAAGGCGCAGATCGAGGCCGAGTTGAAGGCCAATCTCGGCCTGCGCAAGATCATCTGGCTGCCGGGGATCAAGGGCATGGACATCACCGATGCCCACGTCGACTTCTACGCCCGCTTCGTCAAGCCAGGGGTGGTGATCGCCAACCTGGACAACAAGCCCAGTTCCTACGACTACGCGGTGACCCGTACCCACCTGGAAATCCTCAATAACGCTACCGACGCCGATGGCAACCAGCTGCAGGTCCATACCCTGCCGCCGCCGATGAGCGTACGGCAGAACAAGTTCAGCACCGGTAATAAGGAGTTCGCGCCGGGCTACATCAACTACTTCGCGATCAATCGCGCGGTGCTGGTGCCACAGTTTGGCGATGCCGCCGCCGATAAGTACGCCTACGACCTGCTGGTCAAGCTCTTCCCGGGACGCACGGTGGTGCAGTTGAACATCGACGCGGTGGCCGCCGGCGGCGGTGGTATCCACTGCGTCACCGGGCATCGGCCGCTGGTGTGATTTTCACTGGATAAGCAATGCCGCAAGGCTCTGTTGCCGTGCTCTAACGTTACTACTCGGCGCCGTCTACTGGATGGCGTCGGGCGCTAATGAACGGCGAGTTGTTGCTGTTCAAAGCACCCTCGGTTTGCAGCACAAAGGGGCGTGCCGGCGCTCACTGCTAAGCGCTTAACGCCCCACGCTTTATCGACTTGCTATTGAGATTTTCAACAATAAAAAAGGTAACTAGCAGTATGCAAATCAAGACGTGTAGCGCACTGACGCTGGCCATTGCCGCCACCACCCTGCAGATGGCCAACGCCGCCGACTCTAGCCAAAGCCAGTCGAATGGTTTCATTGACGACAGCAGCCTGTCGTTACTTAACCGCAACGTGGCGATCAACCGTAACTTCAAGAATAACAACAATGCTGCCGACAGCGTTGATGGCGTGAACAGCAATCAGAACCTCATCAATGAGTGGGGTCAGGCCGCCATGCTGACCTTCACGTCGGGCTTTACCCAAGGCACTGTTGGCTTTGGCGTTGATGCGTTTGCCAATGGTGCTGTGCGCCTTACGGGCGGTGCCGGCACGGGTGGCACCGGTGGTGTGGGTGGTGTCAACGTGTTGCCCGGCAATGGCAGTGCCTGCGATGATTTGACCGGCAGCTGCCAAGGTCAGGACGCCTATGGTTTGGCCGGCGGCGCAGTCAAACTGCGGGTTTCAGAAACTGAGCTGAAAGTCGGTAACCTGCAACCCAATAGCCCGGTCTTTGGCTACAGCGACCTGTACCTGATGCCGCAGCATTTCACCGGCGGCATGCTCAGCAGTAATGAGATCGAAGGTTTGGCCTTGCAAGGCGGTCACTTCACCTCGGGCAACGCCGAAAACAGCAGCAACCAAGATGGCAATCTGGGCACCACCTACGGGCAGACGGCCTTTAATCGCGCCGACTATATAGGCGCTGACTACAGCTTCAGCGACACCCTGTCGGGCGGCCTGCATGCCGCCAACTATGAAGATGTCTGGCAGCAGTACTACGCCGGCCTTAATCACAGCTGGGCACTGGGTGACGAAACCGCACTCAACACCGGCATCGCCTACTACAAAACCGACGACAGCGGTGACGCCACTGCCGGCAAGATCAACACCGATGCTTACAGCATGGCTCTGGCCTTGAGCACTGGCGCGCACACCTTCACCTTTGCCCACCAGCGCATCAACGGCAGCACGCCGTTCGACTATCTGGGGGTGGAAACCGGCGGCGGTAAGTTCAATCCAGCAGGCTCGATCTGGCTGGCCAACTCTTTGCAGTTTGCCGACTTTAACGCGCCGGGCGAGAAGTCTTACAAGCTGCAATATGACCTTGATGCCAGCAGTTTCGGTGCGCCGGGCCTGAGCTTTATGACCCGTTACGTTAAAGGCACCGATGCCGACGGCACGCATGCCGACGCGAACGGCGCCTATGGCTTCTATGCCGACTTGGAAGACGGCAAAGAATGGGAGCGGGACATCCAGGTTGCCTACGTCGTGCAAGGCGGTCCGGCCAAGGACTTGTCCATCACCCTGCGCCAAGCCACCTATAGGGGCAATAGCGGCATGAACGCGACCAACTCCGGCACCGATAACGATGAGATTCGCATCATTACCTCGTACCCGTTGAATATTCTGTAGCCGCCTCGCCTGCCGCGCATGCGGCAACACCAGGGCCGCCAAGCGCTGTGTGGGGGCCCTGATCAGCGCGTTAGCGCTTAGCAACCGTTGCTGTGATTTTCACTGGATAAGCAGAGCCGCAAGGCTCTGCTGCTGGGATGAGGCGTCGCCGGGGTGAATGCGGCGTTAACACGGCGTGGCGGCCTGTAGGGATGACTGGGCTGGGGCGGTGGTTTTGCACCCTCACGCTGAATCTAAACTGATCGAGAGCCGTCTATGTCTACCCGTCGTGATTTCATCAAGCAGTTCTCCGCCGTCGCCGGTCTCGGCGTGGCTGCATCCATGGGCCTTGGCCTGAGCCCCGCGCGAGTGCAAGCGGCCCTTACGGGTAGCTGGCATATGCCGGATGAGACCCATCCACAGCAACGTGCCTTCGTCGCCTTCGGTGCCCAGCAAGCCGTCTGGGCTGAGTTCACCGCCGATGTGCAGAATGCCATTGGCCTGATCGCCAGCACCATCGCGCAATATCAACCGGTCACCGTGCTTTGTCGTGCCGAGGAGCGGTATCTGGCTGAAGAAAAGTGTGGCAGCTACAACACCAGCTTCCTGGTCACCGCGCTGGATGACATCTGGATTCGCGATACCGGTGCTAACTTCGTCATCGACGGCCTGGGCGGCCTCGGCGCGGTGGACTTCAACTTCAACGGTTGGGGTAACAAGCAGATCCACGCCAACGACACCCTGGTCGCCAATCAGATCAGCTATGACGCCAGTGCCACCTATATCCGCAGCATGCTCACCGGCGAAGGCGGTGGCATTGAGGTGGATGGCAAGGGCACGGCGATCATGTGCGAGAGCAGCTGGATCAACGACAACCGCAATCCCGGCATGAGCAAGGCGCAGATTGAGGTCGAGATGATGGCTAACCTGGGCCTGCGCAAGATCATCTGGCTGCCGGGGATCAAGGGCAAGGACATCACCGACGCCCACGTCGACTTCTACGCGCGCTTCGTTAAGCCGGGCGTGGTGGTGGCGAATATCGATAACAACCCGGCGTCCTACGATTACGCCGTGACCCGCGCGCACCTGGAAATTCTCAACCGCGCCACCGATGCCGATGGCAACCCGCTGCAAGTGCATCTGCTGCCGCCGCCGACAGCGGCGAAATGCCGGCAGACCAAATTCAACCAGAACAACAAGGATTTCGCCGCCGGCTACATCAACTATTTCCCAATTAACGGTGCGATTATCGCGCCCGAGTTTGGTGATGCCGAGGCTGATCAGCATTGCTTTGACTTACTCACTCAGCTCTACCCGCAGCACCGCATCGTGCAGATCAATATCGATGCGGTGGCCTCCGGTGGCGGTGGCATTCACTGTGTGACCAATAACCAACCGCGGGTCTGAGGTGCCGAGCGCCTGCGGGGCTGAAAGCCCTGCAGGTACTTGTTGCTGGCTCTGCGGTGTCCTGCGGCTTGGGTACCGACGAGATAGACGATGAAAGTAACGGTTTGTGAATTGATCGATGCGCCTACGTTGCTGGAGGCGCAATGGCAGCAGTTGATTGCCCACGCTCGGGCCAACACCAGTGAACTGATTTTGCTGCCGGAAATGCCGTTCTCGCGCTGGCCGTGTGCCGAGCCGTTTGCGGCGCACAGCGCGCAAGTCTGGCAGGCGGCTGTGCTTGAGCATCAGCAATGGTGTGAGTGTATCGCGGGGTTAAATATCCCAGTGGCCTTCACCTTGCCGGTGCAAAGTGCCGCGGGCCGCTTCAATCGCGCCTGTCTAATCAGCGGTAACCAGCGTAGTTACGGTCACGACAAGTATTACCTGCCGGACGAGCCGGGTTTCTGGGAGGCCTCGTGGTACAGCCGTGGCAACGGTGATTTCGAACTGCTGACGGTCGGCTCAGCGCGCCTGGGTTTTTTGATTTGTACCGAGGTCTGGTTTCAGGAGCATGCGCGCCATTACGCCAAACGAGGCGTCAACATTATCCTCAATCCACGGGCCAACTACCCGGAAGACCAAGACATCTGGCAGACCGGCAATCGGGCCACGGCCTTTGTCAGTGGCAGCTATTTGCTTAGCTCGAATTTATTGCCGGTGGATGCCGACGCCTCGGCCGGTGGCTGGGTGATCAGCCCCGATGGCGAGGTACTGGCGCAAACCACAGCCGAGCAACCCTTCGCCACCGTTGAGCTTGACCTGCAACTGGCCGAGGCGGCGAAACGCCGCTATCCCTGTTATGTGGCTGAGTAATGCGCCGCGCAGGCAGCGCTTACTACTGAAATGAGCCAAGGTGCTCAGGAGCCGAATATGTCTACACGTCGTGATTTTATTAAACAGGTTTCCATGGTCGCCGGTCTCGGTGTGGCCGCCTCACTGGGCCTTGGGTTTAACCCTGCGCGCGCGCAAGCGGCCACCGACGGCAGCTGGCACATGCCCGATGAAGGTGATCCGCAGGCGCGGGCATTTGTCGCCTTTGCTGCGCAGGAAGCTATTTGGGAAGACTCCACCGCCGACGTGCAGGACGCCATTGGTCTGATTGCGCGCACCATCGCGCAATACCAGCCGGTGACCGTGTTCTGCCGTGAGGATGAGCGCGACCTGGCCGAAGAAAAATGCGGCAGCCACAACATCACCTTCGTCATCACCGAGCTGGATGACATCTGGATGCGCGACACCGGCGCCAACTTCGTTATCGACGGCGAGGGCGGTTTGGCCGGTGTCGGCTTTAACTTCAATGGTTGGGGCGATAAGCAACGGCACGCCGATGACACCAAGGTGGCGGCGCTGGTGGCCAGCTTGGCTGCCGATGAGGATGAGGATGACTCAGGCAGCTCTGCCGGCTTTATTCGCAGCGAGCTGGTCGGTGAGGGCGGTGGCATCGAGGTGGACGGCCGTGGCACCGGCATCATGACCGAAAGCAGCTGGATAAATGCCAACCGCAACCCCGACTGGAGCAAAGCCGAGGTCGAAACCGAGCTGAAGAAGCGCCTTGGCTTGCGCAAGATCATCTGGCTGCCGGGCATCAAGGGCAAGGACATCACCGACGCCCACGTCGACTTCTACGCGCGCTTCGTCAAGCCGGGGGTGGTGATCGCCAACCTCGACAACGACCCCGAGTCCTACGATTACGCCGTGACCCGTAAGCACCTGGAGATTCTGCGAGACGCCACCGACGCCGATGGCCACGAGCTGCAGGTGCATACCCTGTCGCCACCGCTGAAGCCACGGCAGAGCCCATTCAACGCAGAGAATCCGGACTTCGCCGCCGGCTACATCAACTACTTCGTGATCAATGGCGCGGTAATCGCGCCCGAGTTCGGTGATCAGGTCGCCGACCA